>DAORCZ010000135.1:0-12661 GCA_035345735.1 Pseudomonadota bacterium
GACGACGAGGATTTTGCCGGCGTGGGTGACGCTGTTTACGTGAACAAGCTGGTCCTTATTGAGCTGCATATATCACCTTGGGAATTCCTGAGATTCATTCCTAAAAGATGCGCGAGCGCAGAGTTGCGGAGGATGTCCCTACCGCCACAGGATGTTGCTGCGCCGCCTGCCCGAGGCCGCTCCATCTTGGGGCTCTGCGGGCTGCGACTCCGTCGTCGGCGCGTCGGGGGGTAAAGAGGTGGGAGCCTGCCTCGCTCCGGCTTCGGCGAGAAGCTTCGACAGCATCTCGTGCAGCCCGGCAGTCAGCCTGAGCTGCTCATCGAGCTTCTGCTGGATGACGGCGTGCGCTCTGTCGTTTTCCGCCAGTCTCTGTTCGATGGCCGCGTGCGATTTCTCCTCTGCCCCAAGCTGCTCTTCGATGCGCGCCAGCCGGCCGTCGATCTCGGCAAGGCGCTTGTCCTGCACGGCGAGCCTGGCCAAGAGCTCCTCCCGATCCTTGTCGGGCACGGGAGCCGGCGGCTTGCCGAAGGGCACGCTCTCTTTTTCCCACACCGCGCCGGTGATTTTTCCATCCAGGCCATTCTTGCTGCGATCCTTGGCCGTCTCGCCGCCGCCTTCGTCAAGCGGCCAGTAGCCGACCAAGCCTGCCTCGTCTCCACGCAACGCCTGGGTCATGGAAGCGCGCAGCTCTGCCTGCGTCCTCGCGACCTTCCAGATCCGCACCTCGGCGATCTTCCCCGAGAAGCCGTAGAACTCGTCGTTGTCGGCGTAGGCCCCGATGGTCAGTGCGTGGTCTGGCTCATGGGTGATGTCGCCGCTGATGGGCGTCGTGGTCTTGAGCTCGCCATCAACATAGGTGAGGACCTGCTTACCGTCGTAGGTCGCGGCTACGTGGTGCCATGTGGAGAGAGGCAGCGAATCTTTGCCGCTTGAAAAATAGAAGTTGCCGCTCGGCCCCGACATCGTCCGTAGTCCGCACCAGATCCCGCTTACACCATCGAGCGTCAGGCCATAGCCGCTCTCCGTATTTCCGGTGTCGAAGATCCGCGAGACGATGCCGCCCCACTGCTTCTGGCTGGCGGCGCAGATCCATGCCTCCAGGGTGAGGTCGCGCTGCACCTTATGCTGCGGGTACATGCCAATCTTGACGCAGTCATCGACACCATCGAACTTGAGGATCCCGCGCCGCGCGCCCTGCTTGTCGAGCTCTGGCTGCGGCATCGCGCCACTTGCCCCCCTGACCTTGCCTACCGGGTCGGCGAGGTAGAGCAGCATGTTGGTCCCAACGCCGAGCAGCGTGCCATCCGTGAGTTGGGAAATCGCGATAACGACACCGCTGTTCGTGAGCTGCACCCATGGGGCCGTGAGCGCCGCACGCGAGTAGACAAACCCGTCCATGCCGATCCCGAGAAGGCTCCCGTCGGGCTGCGCCAGCACGGCGGTGACCGCGCCGCTGCCCGGGACGTGGACCCATGTGCTGGTCAAGGTCTCACGTGTGTAGAGTTGGTCGTTCATTCCGACGCCGACAATCGTTCCGCTCGGCAGTTGGGTGACCGACTTGACCGCGTGACTGCCCGGTACCAAGACCCAGCTGCTCGTCAGCGTCGCGCGCGTGTACAGGCCCTGGTCCATGCCGACGCCTACGATCGTCCCGTCTTTGAGCTGAGTGATTGCCTTGACCGCGCCGCTGTTCGGGATGTGTGTCCAGATACCGGCCGGCGCCTTGTCCAGCGGGGTTTGCAGGAGGCTGGCTGCCTCCGACCGGGTGTACAGCTGGTTGTCGGTGCCGACTCCCAGAATGGTCCCATCCTTCAAGGCGGCGAGGCCGATCAGGTTGCCGGTGTCTGGAACCTTCTGCCACGGGAACTGCAAGACCCCCCGCTGCGCGCTCTGCTCGGCGGGCGTCTTGACCCAGGTCGCTCCGTTTACCGTTCCGTGCAGGCCGTTCGGTCCGCGATCGCGAGCCGTGGTGCCGCTGCCATCGTCGAGCGGCAGGTAGACCACGAGCCCCGGCTCGCTACCGGTGAGCTGCTTGTTCATATCGCGTTGGATGTCGGCTTCGCTGCGCGGCCTCTTCCAGATCCGCACCTCGGCGAGCTGGCCGTGAAAGTAGCCGTCCGAGCCCCAGTGGCTCTTGGCCAGGTAGTTGAGGGCGCGGTTTACTGAATCGGGCAGCTTGAGGGGGCCCGTCTGTACGAGCTTGCCGTCCCGATACAGCTTGCCAGCGCCAGTTGGATCCGTAGTCACTGCCAAGTGCATAAAAACTCCCGCCTCCAGCGGCGCCGCCTGCTGGAGGAACGGGGTTCCCTGGCTGGAGAACACTTGTGCGAAGGGACCGCTGGTCGCTGAGGCCGTAGCGAAGACGATGTTGGCTTGCCCGGCGCCGTTGCCAAAATCGATGATGCGAGAGTACAGGTTGAACGTCTCATAGCGAACCCAGGCCTCAACAGTCAGGCCCTGCGACCAGTCGATGTTCATCGCCGGCAGCGCGACGAAGTCGTCTTTTCCGTCGAAGCTCAGGAAGGACTTGGGAACAAAGGATTGCTCGGACATGGTCGGTGCTCCTTCTAGGCAGGGCGCTTCTTCTTTTTGGTTTTTCTCTTTTTGTCTGGATCTGGTTTCCTGGGCGCGTCCTTCACATCGCCGCCCCGGCCGACGTGCGTGATCGCGCGCGACTCACCATCGGCCGCTTTTTTTATCGGCGCTTCGGGAGTCTTGGGAAAGTGAGCCTTCTTCGGGAAGAGGTCCTTCACCTCAGCGAAGGCCTTCTCGAAGGGAGCTGAATCGTATTTGAAGAGGGAGGAATTCAGCATGGCCAGCTTGAACTCCATCTCCACTTCGTCCGGATCGGTGAGCATGTGCCATTGCCCATCTCGAAACTCGGCGATCTCGATCGTCTTCACCCCGGCCGGCACGTCTCCACGCTCGGGGTCTGAGCCGTCGAGCGGCAGCTTCAGAGTGAGCTTGCTGCCATTGGGAATCCCGGGGACCGGATGCATGTAGTGCTCCTGCATGATCGCGGCGTAGGGATTTTGGCTGGCCAACTTGTCGCCTGACATCGACGCCGAGGTCCCGAGATAAGGAGGGTCCGCGGCGTCGACGACATCGCAGCCGGGGTAGCGCTTCTTGAGGGCCTCTTTCTCCTCCCAGCCCTGCGCAATCAGCGTCACCTCATCCCGGTACTTGGCCATGATTGCGGCGGCTTTAGGGTCCTGCTTCGCCCGTGCCTCCAGCTTCTGGAAGAGGCGTGGGTCCATCGGAATCTTGATCGAATCGGCGAGCGCGTTCGTCATCGGCGCGTCCAGCGAGAAGGCATAGGGCTGGCGCACAAGCTGGTCGCCCTGCTCGGACAGGTACGAAGTGTCCTTATAGTCCAGGCCGAACTGGGTGATCATCTGCTGCGGCGACAGGTTCTGGGAGTTCACGCTGGGGGCGGCGAATCCGGTGATGACTTGATGCTCGGCTTGTTCCTCCGGGGGCCGTGGCGTGAGGTATGTCTTTACCCATTTCTCGGGGATGACCTTGGACAGCGTCTCTCCCCCGATCGGTTCTCCGGTCTGCGGGTCGAACTTGACCTCGACCGGCTTGTGGTTCACGTCGATCATCCGCAGGATGATGTCGAGATCCTGATCGCTGTACTGCTCGAACGGCATGCTCCGCATGTCGTCCTTGAAACGCATCACGAGCTGATCGGAAATCTCCGCGAGCTTGAGCTCCTCCGCATCCGTCACGCTGCCGCCCAAGAGCCGGGTCCCCACATCGGCCGCAAGGCCAAAGTCCCTGGCATATTTGTCGAGCAGCTCCTTCTGGAACAATACTTCCCTGTTGTCGACCACCGGCATGTTCGGACCTCCTTGGCGGCCGCTACTTGGTCAGGAGCTTCAGGATCTGATCCAGCCGCGTCGAGAGGTCCTTGATCTGCAGATCGCTGCGGTCCATGCGCGACACGAGGTCCTGGTGCCGCTTGCTGAGTTCGCCGAAGTAGGCGAGGAGCTGGTCCGTCCCCTCGTCACTTGTCGCTTGGCTCTGTACCGCCCGCGAGTCGCCGCCCACCGATGCCATGGTCGGCCGCTCGACATAAGTCACGCGGTGCAGCACGCGCCAGGCCTTGTTGGCCTTGCCCCTGGCTTGGCGCAGCGCCCGCGCCTCTTCGCTGTTGGTCTGTAGCCACTCCGGATCCACGACCTTTTGGAAGAAGTCGTTGAAGTTGTCGGTGCTCCCTTCAAGGTAGAAGGTCATGAAGCGGTAGCGATTGACCTTCTCACCGGGCACGAGCGGACGCTCGAGCGCGTCCGTGATCCCGGAGAACTCGACCCCGGAGAGATCGACGTTGAGCTGCACCGCGCCGGTCTGCGACTGTGTCTTGCTCACGGTTTGCGTCATGTTGAGGTTGGTCATCGCCGTGAGATCGAAAGCCGCGCCGAACACGCTGATGTTCGACTCGAAGCCGAGGCTGGTGTCGAAGCTGAACGATCCGCCGACGCTGTGCTCCACCGTGGAAGAGAAGCTCTGCTGATCGGTGTGCAGCCCGCCGTTGGCGTCCCAGACGTAGGTGTTGACGATGTTGCGCTTGCCCGCCTGGATGAGGAGGTTCTCCATCTGCTTCTGCCAGCCGGCGAAGCAGCTCGTGGCGTGGAGCTTGGCTCCGGCGCTGTCGCCGAGGTCGCGGATCTTCTGCTGGTAGGCGGTCGCTCCTTGATTCTTCTCATCTCCGGTCTTGGCGAGCTGGCCCGCGAATGAGCTCGGATCCGCAGCGGAGAACTGCGCGAAGTAGGCGGCGCGCCGCTTGTCGTCGCCCTCGATCTTCTGCTTGAGCGCGTAGGCGTCGAGGATCTGGTAGTAGCTTGATGGATACAGGGAGCCGTACTGGCTGCGCATCTCTGGCACGTTGCGGTGGTAGCGGTCGCTGGCGGCGCGGCTGCCGACCATGCCATCGAGGCTCCCCTGCATCGCGTAGGCGGGGTTTATCAGGAAGCTGATGGTGTTGACATCCGGCGGGATGCCGTCCACCGGCTGTACCGTGTAGCCCACCATGCGGTGGCTCTTGGCCAGGCGGGTGATAAAGACGTCCGCCAGGCTGGAGATGACCAGCGCGTAGCCAACATTCTTAGGTACGAAGCGCGTGCCGAGCTGTGGAAAGGCGGGACTCGACTCCGTGGTCCCGCGCAACTCGACGCGATCGGCCATGGTCTCGGAAGAGGTAGAGCTGATGTTGGTTGAGGCATTGCTCTCCTTCGAGAAGCTCATGCTGCCCTTGAGTCCGAGGCGCACCGACAACAGCTCCTCATAGACGCCGAGACCCCCCAAGGTCTCGGTGTCTATGCCCAGGAAGAAGTCGAGGCTCCCGCCCACCGCGTCGCTCTGCGTCTGATTCCAGCTGAAGGTGAGATCCTCGGAGGTGGAGAGCTCCACCGAGGTCGCGCCGTTGTAGTCGCCGCCCTCGGTGAGGTTCTCGCTGGGCACTGGCGGCGCGCCTTCGATGTAGCCGAGCAGCGTGGGCGCGAACTGGCCGTTGCCGACCCACACGAGCTCCGCGGCCTCGACGCGCTTCTCGGGCAAGAGCATCGCCCCGCCGAGCACGCGGCCGCCGAAGAAGCGCCGCATCATCGCCTGCTTCTTCTTGGGGTCGTCGGGATCGAAGCCCAGCGTGCTGTATTCGGCGCTGACGATGGCATCGAGTCCGACCGGTAGATCGTTGCTAAGCGCGATCTGCGCGCTGCCGCAGAGCGTGCCGTGCAGGTTGTTGCGGCCGTGGTCGGCAACCTGGCCAACGTTGTTGCCCGGCTTGAGCTGGTCGAGCGGCCAGTACCCTTGCAGACCCGGCTCCCTTCCACCAAGGCCGCGGTGCAGCGTGTTCGAAAGCTCCAGATCCGAACGAGCCACGCTCCAGATCCGGACCTCGGCGAGCTGACCGGCGACGCTGGCGCCGCTCGGCCAGTCGCTTTGGCCGATGTAGTTGTCGCTGCGGTTAACGCTGAGCGGCAACTGCAAGACGCCGCTCTTTACGCGCTGGCCGTTCTTATAAAGTGTCGCCTGGTTCTTGGCGGTGATGGTGACCGCGACGTGGGTCCAGCGTCCGAGCTCCAGCACTCCGTTGGCCTGGAGGGTCTGCATGGCGGCGCCGCTGCCCAGCTGTACGAGCAGCGCGCCCGACGCCAGGAGTGCCATCCTGATCACGTCCGTGCGCGATGTGCTGGCGAGCTGTCCGTTGCCAAAATCGACGATCGACACCGACTGTTTGGCGTCGTTCTGGAGGATCCAGGCTTCGAGCGTCAGACCGGGCGTGAAGTCGAGCTTCATCGCCGGCAGCGCGACGTAGTCAGAGATTCCATCGCAGGCCAGGACTCCCGAGCCGGGATTCCCGATCGCCGGGTTACAACCGAGGAACTCGCCGTCGAAAAGCCTGGCGTCGGGATCGGTCTCGGTATGGCCGTGCACCATTCCGGAGACCGGCGCCCGCATCGCATAGTAAGCCTTGAGGCCTGGCTCGTTGCCGGTGAGGATCGTCGTGCTGTTCACGGCGACCTCGTCACTGCTCAGGCCCACTCCCCACACCCGTACCTCGGCCAGCTTGCCGAACTGCGATCCTGGGAGAGAGACGCCAGGGATCGTGGTCGAAAAGGTCAGTCCCGAATCGGGAGCCGCCGTCACCGATCCCGCGTACCCACCGTCCCGCTTGTACGCGGTGAGATCCACCGCCTTGCCAGCGTCGAACCGATAGTATGCGCAGAGGTTCGGTTCCGCGCCGCTGAGCGTGCGGTCCTTATACGCCTGGATCTCAGCCTGGCTGAGCGCTTTGCTGAAGATGCTGAGCTCAGCCACCTGACCCGGCCAGTAGTTGTTCAGGTTGCCCTTTTCGCAAAACGCGCCGAGCACAAACCACTGGGCCGCCACGAGGGGCTTCGTCTTGCCGGTGCCGCTCGCCCACAGTGCGCCGTTGCAGTAGATCTTCATCTCGCCCGTGGCGGCATTCTTGGTAAAGGCCCAGTGCACCCAGGTGCCCTTCATCACCTGCGCCGGCATCGACTGCTGTATGCGATCGTTGGCGCTGCTGTCCGTCGCACCGCAGTCGAAGTACAGCGTGCTGTCGCTCCACGGCATGTGGATGTTGAGCACCCGCGCGCCCTGGGCGCTGAACGCCGAGAGGATGGAGTTGTATGTGGGGAGGTTGCTTGCGCCCTTGAGCCAGAAACAGACACTGAGCTCGTTGCCCGTAGGCAGGCTCGCCGGAGAGAGCTGCACCACGGTGTTGCTGCCGTTCAAGTTGAGGACGTTGGGACTCACCGAGGTCGTCTGCGGCGGTGTCGCCCCCGCCGGTGGCAGGTTGCCAATGAGGTCGATGCGCGCGCCCCCGTCGAACGACAGCGGCAACAGGCTGGGGGCGCCATCCAGGCTGCCGTTTTTCTTCTTGGGTCCGCGATCCGTGGCCGTCTTTTCCGCGAAGCTCCACGAGCCGTACAAGCCGTCCTCTCCTCCGCGCGGAGTCCGACCAAGCCAGCCTCCGATCTCGCTGGCCCACAATTCCTTGCTCCACAGGCTCGGCTCGAGCAGCGCGCCGGAATAGCCCTGCCCCATAAGCAGCGTCGCGGCCGTTGCCGGCAGCGGCGCCTTGCGGTTCGCCGCCGCGGTCGCAAGCTTCCCGTTGCGGTAGATCGACATGGTCCCAATCGTCACGTTCTTGACGAACACCCAGTGCGTCCACTCTTCCTTTTGCGGGCGTTCGAACTTGTAGGTCAGCGAATCCGGACCGCAGACAAACTCGATCGTGCCCGCCGTGGCCGTGTGGTTAAGGTGGACAGTCAGAAGGTCTGCTTTGCCGCTGTCGGCGGCGCGCAAGAGGTAGGCGGAGAGCGGTCCCGGGTTGTCTCTGGTCAGGACCGAAAAACTCATCGCCGAGCCGGTCGGTACGCTGTCTTTGGACAGGGTGATGACGTCGCTGCCGCCTTTCATGACGAGGATCGAGCCCGACGCCCCCAGGCGATCGCCGACTGGCTCGCCATCCACGTAGAACGCGAGAGTGCCCGTGGCGCTGCTGCCGCGCTTGACCGCGGCGACGTGATGCCAGCCGGGTACCAGTCCCGCCAGCGAGTAGCCGCTGCTCATAAAGAGGCCATCGAAGCGCGTCCCCAGGTACTTGCCGTCCCGCACCACGATCTGGCTGGCCTGTCCGTCCGCGGTGGTGGTGAGGACGTTCCAGGCCGTCTCGGGCAGCGGGTAGTAGAACCAGGCCTCGATCGTCCACTCGGCGGGCAGCGGGATTGGCTGCTCCGGCCTGATGACGCTGCCATCCCGGGCGAGGACGCAGCAGCCGCGCGGAGGCGCCGGGAACCACCTGTCAAACGTCGTGCCCGCGTGGCTATCGGCGGTGGCGTTGTAGACGACCTGCTGCATCCGCCCGTCCTGATCCACGTAGGCGAGCTGCACGTGGCCCTCGCAGGTTTGCATCGCGGAGACGCGGGTGCCGGCGCTCACAAAGGGCAGGCCGCCGCGCTGGGTCACAAGGCCGCGCTTGTCCGTGAGCAGCTTCTCCATCGGCCAGGACACCGGGGCGCCGGCGCCGTTCACCGTCGCGAGGTCGGCAAGGAACGCCTTGCTCTGGCGCGCCGTGATGCTGGCGCGGATCGCGGCGAGCGCGCTGTTCACGGTGGCCAGCCGCTTCTCGTAATCGGCCTGGCTGCCGGTGCTCAGGTCCCGCATGGTTCGCAAGAACTCGGCCAGTCCGTCGTACTCGATCTTGCTGTTCTGCCAGGCGGCGCGCGCATCCGCGATCGCCGAGCCGTAGGTCTCGCTGGTCGGGATGAGCTTGCAGACGTTCCCGGAAGTATCCTGGCGCCGGATGATCGGGGCGCCGTCCGTGGTGTCCTGATTCAGGACCGCGAGGCCGCACCACTCGACCGGCCACTGCTGAGGGCCGAGCAAGAGTCCTCCATTGGGCAGGCGCGCCGCGGTCTCGATGTCTATGTAATATCCGTCGCTGGTCGCGCGAAAGCGGAAGGGCTCGGGGGCGCCGCCGCGAATGCTCACTGGCAGGCGGTCCCACCCGATGTTGTTCGCCCATTGGAGGTCTTGGACGCTCGTGCCCGGCGGCCCCAGAAAGACTGACAGCCAATTGTAGTTGCCGTTGTCATCCGAGAGATCGCCGCGGTAGCGTTCTCCCCCCAGCGGAGAGAAGCAGATCCGCGAGCTCCGCGAGCTGTGGATGCTCAGGCAGCCGGAGTTGTTGTAGGCCCAGTACCAAGCCCCACCGACCTGCATCTGCATGCGGCAGACGTAGTTGCGCGGATCGGCCGCGACCTGATTGTATTTATCGAGGAGCTGCCTGGTCTGCGCATCGAGATCGGCCACCCGCTTGGTGAGCGTGGCGACGTCCACTTGCAGGGTGGCGAGATCCTTGATCCGCGCAAGCTTGCTCTGAAGCGTCGCGTGCTCGAGGAGCAGCGCCCCCTCCTGCTGTTCGAGCGCTGCCAGGTCGCGGCAGTTCTTCTGGAGCGTCAACAGCTTGTCCTGCGCGCTGCCCGCGACCGCCTCAGCCGCGGTGCCCACCACGTCGATGGCGCGGGTCTCGGTGATGGCATCGGACACCATGCTGATCTTGTGCCGGCGGATCTCGAGCAGATCCTGTGCGCTCCATGTGCCCGCGACCTTGGCGATCTCGAAGCATCTAATCAAGGAGATGCCCTGCGGAATCGTCACCTTGGCGGAGGCGCGATACCACCCGCCGCCAAGGTCGGCAAAGACGGTCGCGCCGCTGGTGATGGCCTGCGGATCGGCGCCGCGGTCACGCTGGCCCCAGTACGAGAACTGGAAGAGCGGGTGCATCTTCCCATCCACGTTGCTCGGATCCACCTTGCTGCTCGAGTCGAGCTTGAACTCGAACTCCTCGAGGTAGGTCCCGTTCTCTACCACCGCGAAGAGCTCGTCGTTGCGGTACTTGGCCACCGGGGTCTTGCCGTCGGAAAGGAGGAGCGGCAATACGCAGGCAGACACATACGCGGCGCCCGCCACGGTTCCATCGCGACCATTCGGAGAGAAGTCGAGGACCGTCCGCTCCTTGTCCTCGACGATGGCGCCGAGCGGCCAGTACCCGCAGAGGTCCGCCTCGCTTCCGGAAAGCGGCACCCACAGGGTGTCGCGGATCTCGTCCGCATCGAGCGCGCGGCCGAAGAGGCGCAGGTCGGCGAGGGTGCCCTGGTAGTCCCGCCCGACGACGATCGACTTTACCGACTTCTGGTTCGGGGCCAGGATGGACTCGCCGTGGCCGCCGCTCTTCGTGACCAGGACGCCGTTGCGATAGGCAGCCGCCACGCCGCTCTTTGCATCCTTGGTGAACGTCCAGTGTACCCACTCGTTCTTGACCAGGAACGGCTGCTTGGACGAGAACGCGAACTCGTTCGCTGGGTTGCCGCACAGAAAGCGCATGGTCGGCGGCGCCAGGCGAATCCTCACGACCGGCGTCAGATCGTCGCCGAGCGCTTCTAAGAAGACGGGGCACCTTCCGGGGACGCTGCCGTCGTCCTTGCTGCGCGCCCAGAAGCCTATCGTGATGCCATCTCCGGTGGGCAGGCTGTCCGGCGGCAGCGATAGGGAATCGAACCGACCGTCGAACTCCACGCCGCGGCGCCGGCGGGCGATGAGCTTCACATTCTGCGCCTCCGCCTTGGCCCACGGCGTCTCGATGATGAAGCGCGAGCCGTCTAGCGTCGACACCGGGTACTCGCCGTCATAGGACGTCGAGCCAACGATCTGCACCTGATCGCCGACCGTGAGCCCGTGGTTGACGGCGTTTACCACCAGCTTGCCGCCGGGAAGCACTTTGTAGGAGGTCAGCATCCCATCGAAGACCAGGCTGTCGTCGTCGTCCGGAGCCTGCTTCTCCCAGGTGCCGAGGATGGGCTCGGGGGACGGCGCTGCAATCTCGAAGCCGCTCTCATTGGCGCCTGTGACTTGATAGAGGCCGTCGATCTGCGGCGTTCCCGAGATCTCGATCACGTCGCTCCCCTTGAGCGAGCCTGCCTCGGGCGAGGTGACGATCACGCGGCCCTTGGCCAGGTCCGCATCGGTGCCCATAAGCACCCCCGTGATCGTGCCCTGCGGCGGAGTCACCGACGCTCCGAGCGGCAGAATCTGATCGAGCGTATTGATGGGCAGCAGCACGACGTGCTGCTCGCTGCGCAAGAGCTTCTGGCTGAAGAGGGTTGCGCTGATCTGAGACAGCGTGCCGTCGCCGGCGATGGCGAAGCTCAGCGCCGTCGTGCCCTGATCGGTGGGCACCGCCAGCATGACCCGCGTCTCGACCCGCAGGAGGTGGCTCTCCTTGGTCTGCGCGTTTACGACTTCCTTCTGGATGTTGTACAGCGTGGCGGCGGGGCCGTTTATGACGCGGGCCGGCGAGAGATCGAGGGTCCGGCGCAGGATGCCGGGGACGATGCGCGGATCCGGATCGAAGACCGTGGAGTCCTTGACGTCGAACAGTCCTTCTTCAGAGGTCCGCACAGTGACAAGCTCCAGCTGTCCCTGCTGCGTGACCGGATCGACCTGATAGGCGAAGAGGTGCCAGCGGTACCTGTCGTGCTCGCTCGTCGGGACCTGCACCACCGCGAAGCGGCCCTCGGACAGGTTCTTGATAAAGCAGAGCTCGATCGAGGGCTCATAAAAATAATTTCCGGCGACATCGGTGAAGTCGAGCGTGTCGAGATTCTGGATCCCAGACGCCTTGCGCTTCATGGCGCCCTGGCTGCTGTACTTCTGTTTGCTGCGGCGGTAGCGCACCTCGATCTTCGGCTTGAGCTCGTTGGTGATGCCGTCCAGCACGAAACGATCGACGAGCAGCGTGTTGTCGAGCGACTGCCGGAAGACGTACAGGTACTCCTGCGTGGAGATGAGCTGGACCGGAAACGCCGCTGACCGGTAACGTGTCTGATAGCGCGACCGCATCACGTACTCCGGGGCGACGTTTGGAGAACTCTTGGGAAGGGTCAGCGACGCTTGCTCCCGCTCCGCGACCGACGGATCGCCGGTGGCGTCATCAGGAAGCGGCAGCATCTTCCAGCTCTCCCAGCCGCTGAGCGATCCGGTTGCGTTCAGGCAGCTCTGCTCAAAACCGTCCTGGCGGACCGTGTAGTGCAGCGATCCGTCGTCGCAGGTGGCAATGATGATGATCTTGCCGGCATGAGCGATGCTGTTGATATGCTGAATCTGATCTTTATTGAGCAACATAAACTACCCTCTGCATTTGGTGGCGATTTCAAGATAACGAGTAGGTTCGCCGGCTATGGGATATGGCCGGGTAGCATATTTCCTCCCAAGCATCCGTCTCCCCCGAGCGTTCACTAGGAAGAGCAAGGAGGGTTGGAGGAGTCGCAGCAGAAAATTAGAAAAGTTGTAGAGCTGCGAAATCGTAGGCAACTCTCTCAACGACCGAGTGCGTAGACAGCGCTCGAAAGCGGCTCGTGAAAGCGGCGCGCGAAAGCGGCGCGCAACAACCGCTTGTGCACGCTGAGGGCACAGCGCGGAGAGGGGCTAGGAAGGCGGGGGGGCTGGCCATTTTCCGAAGCGTCTCGACGGGACCGGAAAAAGAAAACCCACTTCTCGATGGGGCCGTTGGTTCATCGCGAACCAAAGATCCAAAAATCACCGTCGAGAAATGGGTTTTACGATGCGA
>DAORCZ010000136.1:0-11495 GCA_035345735.1 Pseudomonadota bacterium
CCGCCTGCGGCACCAGGGCGGAAAAGTAGCCGCGGGTCTGGTAATAGGTGGCGATGCGATCGCGATCAACCTCGACGGTGAGCGGCTGATCTAGATAGCGACGCGGGGCCAGCGGAAACCACGGGCTCTGCTGCACGGCGGTCTTTTCCTTGACGTCCGATGCCTTGAGCTTCTTGACGCCGTGCAGGTAGACCTTGTGCACCCAGGGACGATGCGGCCCGCGCGGTCCGCGACAGCCCATCGAGATCGTGGCCAGTGACAGCAGGGCCAGGGACATCAGGGCCCATCTGCTGCTAGGTCGAGGCCTTGGTTGCCGTCGCGTAGGCCCTCTGTCGGCGCCGTTCATCTGGCAGCCAGGATGGCAGAGCCCATCCTGTGTGGACAAGTTACCGCGCACATCGGGCTGCTAAGGGCGCGCAATCTTTGGGCTTTCGGCCGGCTGCTGGGCATCGCCGCATGCTCTCCCCCGCGTACCAGAGAGGGCCTCAGCAGTCGGCCCAGGACTGGGCGATGCCCACGTCGACTTTGAGCGGCACGGCCAGCTTCACCGCTCCTTCCATCGCCTGCTGTACGTCGCTGGCCACCTTTTCGGCGACCGCCTCGGGGGCTTCTAGCACAAGCTCGTCGTGCACCGTCAACAGCAGCCGGACCTGCGGATTGTTGGCGGCCACCAGCCCGGTCTGCACATCGATCATCGCCTGCTTCATGATGTCGGCGGCGGTGCCCTGCAGCGGGGTGTTCTTGGCCACGCGCTCGGCATAGGCGCGCACCGCGAAGTTGCGATTGGTCAGATCGGGCAACGGCCGGAAGCGACCGAGCAGCGTACGCGCCCCGCCGTCACGTCGGGCATGCGCCACCAGATCGTTCATGAACTCCTGCACCCCGCGATAGCGCGCGAAGTACTCGCGGATGTAGTCCTTGGCGACGCTGCGCTCGATCGATAGACGACTGGCCAGGCCGTAATCCGACAAGCCGTAGATGATGCCGTAGTTGATCATCTTGGCCGCGCGCCGCTTGTCATCGGTCGCCCCAGCTTCGGGGCCGAACATCTCGATGGCGGTGCGCTTGTGCACGTCTTCGCCGCTCTGAAAGCTTTCGAGCAGCAGGGGATCGCGCGACAAGTGGGCCAGGATGCGCAGCTCGATCTGCGAATAGTCCGCGGCGATCAAGCGGAAGCCGGGCGGGGCGATAAAGGCGCGGCGGATCTCTTTGCCCAGGCCGCTGCGCACCGGAATGTTCTGCAGGTTGGGATCGATCGAAGAGAGCCGCCCCGTCGCTGCCACCACCTGCTGAAACGTGGTGTGGATGCGGCCGCTTCGGCGGTCGCGCAGCTCAGGAAGCTGATCGATGTAGGTGCCCTTGAGCTTGCTCAGGCTGCGGTACTCGATGATCTTGTGCGCGATGGGATGCTGATCGGCCAGCGCTTCTAGGACCTCGTGATCGACCGACATGCCGGTCTTGCCGCGCGTCTTTTTCACCGGCTCAAGGCCCAGCTTGTCGAACAGCAGCTCAGCCAGTTGCTTGGGCGAGTTGAGGTTGATGCGGGCCCCAGCCAGCGTCGCGATCTCGGACTCTAGCGCCCCCAGCTTGCTGTCGGTCTCGCGGCCCAGTCGCGAAAGGACATCGACATCGATCAGAATCCCGTGCTGCTCGATGACCGAGAGAACGCGGGCCAGCGGCAGCTCCAACCGGCTGAGTAGCTGCTGCGCCGCGCCATCCAGTCGCGGCCAGAGCAGCGCCGACAACAGGTAGGTCGCTCGGGCCTGCGCGACGGCAAAGTCGGCAGCGGCCGCGATGTCGACTTGATCGAAAGGGACCCCATGCTTGCCCCCGGCCCGACACAGCGCCTCGCGCGAGAGCAGCTTGGGATAGTCCGGCGGCAGGTGCTTTTCCACCAAGCCATCGAGGCTGTGATCCTGTCCAGCATCGAGGAGATACGAGCACAGAGCAGGATCGGCGACGATGCCCGCGACCTCACTCTGCCCATAGCGGCTGAGCAGGAGCAGCACATCCTTGGCGCTGTAGACGAACTTGCGGAGCGTCGGATCAGAGAGCAGCGGGGCCAGCTGGCTTAGGGCCTCCGTCGCTGAGAGCTGCGTCGGTGCGCCAAGGTAGCGATGCGACAGCGGCAGATAGGCCGCGGGCGCAAGCGGTGTGAAAAGCGAGATGCCGGCCAGGGTCGCGACGCGCGGCGATGGTGGCTTGGCGGGCGTATCCCCCTCGCCACAGCGCATCAGGCGAAACGCCAGGCCATGCTGGCGAAGCGAAGGCTGGGCCGCGCGCAGCCAGTCCGCGAGCGCATCGTGTGACAGCAGCACCTTCGGTGCTCCAGGCGTCGCTGCGATCCAGGCCGCAAGTTCTACCGCTGCGCTGGGCGCGGCACTTTCGGTCAGCGCTGGACTTTCAACTGGCGGCATCGGAGCAGCCGTCGTGGTGGGGGGCGGTGGCGTTGCCGCGGCAGGTGTTGTGGGCGTCGCCGCTTTCGTCGCTGTCGTCGGGGGCGGAACCGGCGCCGGGGGCAGGACGCTGGGGGCGCTCAGATCCGGCAGACCGGGCAGGCCACCCGGAGTGGTCACGCGCTTGAGCAGCGTGTTGAACTCCAGCTCAGTCAGCATGGCCAGCAGCACATCGCGCTGCACCGATTCGGGATGACGACCCAGGTCGGCGAGCGGCATGGGCAGCGGCAGGTCGTCTTCCAGCGCGACCAGCTGTCGCGAGATCGCAAGCTGCGCTCGATGCTCGCGCAGCGCCGCCGCCACCTTGTCCTTGCCACGCAGGCTGATCTCGCCCAGGTGGCCGTGCGTGTCGAGCTGATTGAGCAGCGCGCTCAGCGAGCCGAAATGCGCGATCAGCTGCGCCGCGGTCTTTGGTCCGATGCCCGGCACCCCCGGGATGTTGTCGCTGGAATCGCCCATCAGCGACAGCACATCGCCCAGCTGCGTCGGCGGCACGCCAAACTTTTCCGCGACATCCTTTTCGCGGAAGCGCTTGCCGCGACCTTCTTCCTTCATCGTGTCCAAGAGCTCGATGCTGCCATCCGCGACAAGCTGCATCAGATCTTTGTCGGACGAGACCACCACCACCGGCAGCCCTTCTCGCCGGCCCGCCTGGGCCAAGCTGGCGATGATGTCGTCGGCTTCGACATCGGTGGCATCCAGGCAGGGGATGCCCAGGGCTCGCACCATGCGCCGCGACAGATCAAACTGCGGCACCAGCTCGGGTGGGGTCTCGCTGCGGTTGGCCTTGTAGGCCGGGTACAGCTCGGCGCGCTTGCTGCGTCCGGCCGCATCAAAGACCACGGCCAAGTGCGAGGGCAGCTCATCCGCGATCAGGCGCAAGAGCATGCTGACAAAGCCCCGAACGGCTCCCGTGGGGATGCCGCTCTTGGTGGTCATCGGCGGCATGGCGTGAAAGGCGCGGAATAGGAAGTTCGAGCCGTCGACCAAGTACAGGCTGGGCATGGCCGCAATCTACCGCGAAAAATGCAGCCCCGACCGACTTAGTCGTTGACATCATGAGCCGGCCATAGAAAATGCCTGGGCTCGCCGCGTTGCACCCCCGAGCAAGTAGCAAGACCCCATCGTCCAGCCGGCCTAGGACACCAGCCTTTCACGTTGGTGACACGGGTTCAAATCCCGTTGGGGTCGCCCCAGAAAACGAAAAAAGCCCGTCGCTGACGGGCTTTTTTTTTGCCTTCGGCCCCCCTCTGGTGCCCATTAGGTGCCCACGGGCACCGAGCATCGCGAGGATGCGCCGGTCCGGGTCGGTCTCGGCTTGGCTGGCTTTCGCGATGGGGTCTGGCAAGGGCCGGCGATGCGCTTCGGCCAGGTGGACGTAGCGCATGGTTTCATGGCCGGTTGGATAGCCCGGTTCCATGGAACCGGGCAGAGATGCTACATGCCGCTCGCGGTGAACCGCGTGGAATCGAGCCACGCCAAGAAACCACAGCGCCTGCTCTATGAAGTCGCGCACTGCTTGAGGGGTGGCTATCTTCTGCTCACCTGGAACATCGACGAGATGAGTGTGCGGTGGCTGGATTTCTCCGAGGAGAAAGCAGCCAGGACGGCCATGGCACAGCTGGTGCTCTAGGGAAGCCACTGCCAGATGAGCAGCGGTGCTTTCGCGCAAGCAGCTTGAGGCTGACTATGCAGCCGAGCGCATGGTAGGAACTCGGATATGCACCTGTCGGTAGACATTCGCGACTGGCTGAACGACAGCGATGAGCCGGCGACACCCACGCTTCGCTCCAAGGTGCTGCGCCTGGCGCGGCTGATTGAATACGGCGGGACGATGCAGCCCGGCCAGATGCGTCTCACGCTCGTCGAGTGCAGCCGAAGACCGGGGCGGAAAGCCTGCCCTGGACTGCTCATGGTCGAGAAGACCGAACAGGACTTGCTGCATGCGTGGTGCCCGGCCTGTGAAGACGAAAGCATCACGATTTCCGGCTGGCAGGACACGCTTTATGCCGACGGTCCGCCGGAGCCGTTTCCGCCCCACGAGGAGCCAAGGCGTTCATCGCTGCCAAACTGACATGCGCTGGCACTGCGGCTTTGTGCTGAAAGTTACGGCATCGTCGCCGGCTGGATGAGCTGCTTGAGCGCATATCCTTGGGGACGAAAAAATCGATAAAGCTGCCCGCTGGTCCCCTCAAGTAAGAACCAGCCTTGTCCGTCGTGTCCTTCGACCCAGGCGTGGCCGCTACACGAACGTCCGTCGCAGTGGTAACCGATGGCCACCTGCGGCGCAGCTCCGGCGTAGGCAATCATGGAGGCCCCGAGGATGGCTAGGTCATCGCAGTCGCCTCCACCGGCCCTACGAGTGGCGGCCGGTGAGCACCAGATGTCGGTGCCGGGTGGGTCAGGTCGATAGCGGAGAGAACCCCGCGCAAAGCTGCCCCTCAGCCATTGCGCGACAGTGCCGGCGACGCTGTAATCCGGGGGCAGCAGAAAGTTCGGTACCGAGTGAAACAAATCCCGGACCTCACTTGGGCGCACGAGTGCTCGCGCGGCGCGCCATCGAGCCTGTGGTTCAACTGAGACACGCAGGCACGATGGGCAGTGCGCTGCGTGAGCCGTGGACCGTTGTGGCAGTGAGCCGAGAGTCATTCTGAGCAACTGTTCGAGCTGGCGATGTGTCATGGCGCTGTTCTCCGGGGAGGAAGGTTGATGAGTAGCTTCTTCATGGTCCGTTTCAAAAGCACGGCACATGCCAACCCCGAGATTCATCCTTCTCCGACGGAGAATCTGACTGCCGCGCCAATGGAGACATTGGGAATGTTCATTCAGTGCTGATATTTTCAGCAGATGATTGATGAAAAATTCGGCATCCTTTAGTTATCATCAGGCCCACCGTGGGCTCAGGTTCTGACAGCACGCTCGACCAATTGGCCGCTATGGACAGCGTGCTTACAAACCCCTACGACCTGGAGGGGCGACAGCTTCGCCGTGGCTTTGAGGAACGTGGGCTCATTCCGGCGAGCAGTGCTTCACCGGACGACTGGGTAGTTTGGTGGCAGCAACTTCCGAAAGTCCTTCAGGACAGGAAGAGTCGTTTGGTCCTTCTGGTCGCTGGTTCTACTCGCGATGGATTCAGCAACGACAGCGCAGAGGATCACGCCAGCCGAACTATGGATGCCGACGGTACAGAGTCGATGCCTGAGCTCGATTTGGCTTCTCGACATGGGCAGGTCTGTCACGCGTTGGATAGCCTCGTGGGAGACACGCCGGCGATGCGTCAGGTGCGGCGGGACACGTGGGCGGCGGCATTTGGGGAGAACCTTGCTTCCGTGCTCGGTCGGGCTCCCTTGATTCAAACTACGCCCGTCCGAATACACGGCGAGACTGGGACCGGCAAAGAGCTGGTCGGTCAGGCCATCGGGAAGGCGGCACCCAGCCGATGGAATGCTAAGACGAGGCGGTGGATTCCGGCTCCCTTTGAGGCAATCAACCTGGCATCCGTCCCGGCAGACCTCGTGGCGGGGACGTTATTTGGCCATGAGAAAGGTGCGTACTCACAGGCCGACAAGAGCCGAGTTGGTATCCTCGCGCAGTGCCATCAAGGAGCCGTGTTCCTTGACGAGATTGCCGAACTGCCTCTGCCGACTCAGGTGGCCTTGCTGCGCTGCCTTCAAGAAGGCAAAGTTCGTCCGCTCGGAGCCCCACACGATGTCAGTGCGCAACCTCGCATTGTGTCCGCGACACACCAGTCGTTGCGGACACTGGTGGAACAAGGGAAATTTCGACGCGACCTCTACCACCGTCTTTCCGCAGTGACTATTACCCTGCCGCCGCTCCGGGA
Source organism: Pseudomonadota bacterium (assembly GCA_035345735.1). Taxonomy (GTDB): domain Bacteria; phylum Myxococcota_A; class Polyangia; order Palsa-1104; family JAEUJZ01; genus JAEUJZ01. Next base: position 6,298 of record DAORCZ010000136.1, read on the forward strand.
ACGACGTTCTGATATTCGCGTTCTCGCTGAGCACATGCTGAACGAAGTAGAGCCCATGGAGCGCACGATGCTCTTCGAGAGAGTCAATGCCTGGCTGCAACGCGTTCCTGAAGATTATCGCTGGCCAGGTAACGTGCGCGAGCTGGGATTGGCCGTCAAAGTGTTGGGGCTTGGCCTGGAGCCGCGTCTGGAGGAAGGTGATGCTGCCAACCAGAGTGATGTAGCGCCGCAACCATTGCTCGACGGAGAGTGGTCGCTGGACCAAGTGAAGCGATGGTATGCTGAGCGCGTATTGCAGCAGCACAAAAACCAGACACATGCCGCGCTACGCCTCGGTATTGACCGCAACACGCTGAAGAAGCTCGTGAAATCGCATGGGAACTGACCCAACACTTCCTCAGCAGTGGGAATCTCGCCCCGAGGGGTTTCTAACCAACTGGGAAGTGTTTTGTCAGTCGCTTGTGTCTCGCAAACTCTCGCAGCTACGACCCCAAGATGACCGTCAAATCGCGGCGCTCCTCTTGGCAACCGGGGCGGTCCTCGGTGCTGGCGGCCTCGCGGTACTCATGCAGAGACATCTGCCGTTGATTGATGAGAAGGGTAAGCAGTGGGGCATTGACGGTCTCGGCACATTGGCGTTGGGGGGCGGTGTTGCCGTTGGTGCCGCGCTGGGCGGAATGGGTGCGGCCCTGCTTCTTCGTGTGCTGGGCCGCTTTGCCGACCCCAAGCAAGTCAACATACTGCAAGCAACGCTCTCCACAGCCCGTCGTCAGTTTGAGGAAATCAACCAAGAGCGAGCGGCGGGTCGAATGACCGCCGAGCAACATCGGTTGGCAGTGGAGCGGTTGTACTGGTCACTGACGACGTGACGACGAGCATCAGAATTTCATTTTGGAAGCGCGCTCTGATGAGCACTGGTGCTCTGCAATTTCTGTGGCCTCAGAACCGAGCCAAAAGTTCCGTTGCTAGAGCCGCGCACGACGCGGCAATGGTCAGGGGATTTTCGAGGCCTTCTGCGGCCTGCACGGCAAGCTGGGCTCCTTTGCTCTCGGCAAAGCCGAAGAGCGCGCGCAAATGGCCAATGGCTTCAGTCGTGACAGTTCGAGAGACCTCGTTTTCGTTCAGAGCTTTCAGCGATGTGGCCAAGCTGGTGCCGGGGATGTTTCGCAAGAGCCGGTACACGTCGAGCGCGTCTTTGGCTTTGAGGCGGCGTGGGTCAGCAGCAAGGCGTTCGGCCAGTTTGTGAAGCTTGGCAACGAGGAGCGCTGCTGGCCCGGCCACAGCCAGGCGATGTACGCGATGGTCGTTTGGTTCGAGGGCGCTGATGGAGCGTTCAGCTTTGTCAACAAGTGCGGCTTCGAGCCCACGCGCCTTGCGAGCGACAAGGTTGCCATGGATACCGAGACGAGCCCCCCTGCTGCCATCCCCACCAACGGCATCGGGCACCAAGAGGTCAATCTGAATATCGATTTGGCTTCGCCACAGACCCGGCGGATTCTTGAGCGAGAACCCTGCCCGGGTCATCGCAGCTTCGATGTTTGGGTCATCCCCAAGTAGCTGTGGGTCCAACGCCAAGTCACCGTCCGTCGTATAAGGAGCGACCGCGAGGTCGGCTTCGCCGACGTGCAGATAGATGGCTTGGGCCCCGACGAGAATGAGCGCATCTCGGTGCGACACCAAAGCGTCGAGCGCATCGAGCAACGTCTTGCGAGCGATGACGTAGAGAGGGTCAATTTCGCCAGTCATGTTCGTGCTCCTTCATCCACGTCAAGAGCTCTTCCCCTTCTTCAGGACCACGGCCGGGGCTCGTTAGAAGGTCAGCAGCAACCTGGGGGACCGCGGCATATCGCACACCCTCATGAGTCGTCGAGCGAGCAAAGACCACTTCGTCGGATGGAGCGATGAGTATCACGTTCGCGCCTGCTTCGACGGAGTGCAGTTCCAGTTCGCGGCCTACATCCGCAACCTCATCCACGTACACCATCCCTAACCGCGCTGGAGCAACCCGCACATGCCACGACGCCGCCAGCGACCCGGTGATGGCGTACCGTCTGTTTGTGTGCCGCAGCTTCTCAAGAAGATGAGGCAGCCCACGTGGCTCCAAGAAGCTTCGCGAGCGATTCGACGAAAGCACTCGATAGTCGTCGGTCCAACGTCGCAGTACACCATCCAAGCCCAATTCGACGATGCGTCCTCTCGCATCTTTTGTGAGCAGCGCTTCTTTTTCGAGGACGCTGGCGACGCGAGAGATGGCTGCTGGCGTCGTCTGCGAGCGTTCGGCCAATTCGCGCACGCCGTAGGGAGGACGAAAATCGCAGAATGCCCGTACGGCCCGACCCGCTTTACCCCCCTTGAGTGACTGAAGAGGACGTGGCTCATGCCAGGGGTTTTCTCGGGCACCGACGCGCTCGACCCACAGGGCGGGGTTTTCGAGAGCGATCCAGAGATTGCCGGTCGAATCAGCGTGGCTCAGTCCGGCTTGGCGCAGCAGTTCACGGGTGCGACTGCTCAGGAACGGGGCGACGAGGAGATGTGAGCGTCCGGGAAACTGGCGTATGTGCTGAACAATGTCTCCGACGGTTTTCGGTTCGACGCGGTACTTCGCCTCGATGCAAATCTGTATCGAGGTGCCACTGGGCTCGTGAATCGTAAGAAGCGCGTCGAGGTGTTGGTCCTGCACGACAGGCTCAAGCTGAGCCGCAAGGGACCATCGGGGGGGCAGGCTTGCTTGAATGCGTTCGATGGCCTGTCGGACCAATTCTGTTTCGGAAATTGCCCTGTTGCGCATTCTGTGCAACAGGCTAGTTCCTGCAACAGTCGCGGGCAAGCATTTGTTGCAGAAATGAATCTGTTGCACATATTGTGCAACAGGCAAGTTCCTGCAACAGACGCCGCAACTTGAGGTAGGACATCGGCCCCCCCACAACCCGTGTGGTGTCCACTCGCTTCGTCTGAACGCCTCGGAATCATCCCGTGTGGAACGTTCTGAATCCGCCAGGGTCGAAAAAAACCCGTGTGGTGCCCATGAGGTGCCCAAAATTCTGGGAAAAGGCGGGGAAACGAAGGGATGAGAAAGGACGGGTTGGGAAGCCTACTTCACGTTCATCAGCGACGGAAATATTGAGGAGAACGGCGCGCCGTGTTGGTGGCGTTGAAGCTACTCGGTCAAGGGTTCAAATCCCGTTGGGGTCGCCCCAGAAAACGAAAAAAGCCCGTCGCTGACGGGCTTTTTTTGCCTGCGGTTCTCTAGAGAGTCTAGGTGTGGCAGCGGCGAGGAGGCCGGCGGCGAGGGGGTCGGCGGCAGATTGGGCCGGGATGCGACGGGCGGCCTTAGTCCCTGTCGGCGGCGTCTCGCTGGTAGAACAGGGTGATCGTCAGGCAGTGGAACTCGCGGTCGGAGCTTTGGGTGACGACTTTGTCGACGATTCGGATGCCCTGGTTGGCCCGAAGCCAGCGGGTGATGATCTCACCTAAGTCCTCGCGCTCACGGGCCTTGGTGGCCGAAAACACCTTCACGCCGTTGAACGCCATCTCCCGCACTCCTTCCTGAAGATTTTTTTATCACACATGGGCTGGCCTGCGCGGGGACATTGCCAAGAATTTCGTCGGGCGGGGTCGCACCGTTCCTCGGGGGAGTGGGGTCGCGTGCGACTTCTGCGCGGCGGTCCTCGGCGCCGACGGTTGACTCGCACCAGCCCTCTGTGGCACGTAGTGCGCGAGTTTTGTCTGCCTGTGTGGCGAGGCCCAGGGTGTGGGTCGTCGCCGGGCGTTCCCAGTTGCTTTCCTTCGGAGACTCACATGCGCCGCAGCACGGCCAAGCAGACTAAGTTCGTCTTTGTTACCGGGGGCGTGGTGTCGTCGCTCGGCAAGGGCATGGCCTCAGCCTCGATCGGTGCGCTGCTAGAGCACCGCGGCTTAAAGGTCACGATTCAGAAGCTGGATCCGTACATCAATGTCGACCCCGGAACGATGAACCCGCTGCAGCACGGCGAGGTTTTCGTCACCGACGATGGAGCCGAGTGCGATCTCGACCTCGGGCACTACGAGCGCTTCATCGATGTGCGCATGACCAAGCGCAACAACTTCACCACCGGCCAGATCTACGAGTCGGTCATCCGCAAAGAGCGCCAGGGCGAATACTTGGGCGCGACGGTGCAGGTGATTCCCCACATCACCGACGAGATTAAAGCCAACATCCGCGCCATCGCCGGCCTGGGCAACCCGACCACCCCACCGTCGAGCCGGACGCCGGGGGGCTCGGCCAGTGCACCCTATGACGTGATCATTATCGAGGTTGGTGGCACCGTCGGCGATATCGAGTCGCTGCCGTTTCTGGAAGCCATCCGCCAGCTTCGGCACGAGGTCGGGCCGCAGAACTCGGTGGCACTGCACCTGACGCTGGTCCCCTACATCGCGGCGGCCGGCGAGCTCAAGACCAAGCCGACGCAGCACTCGGTGCAGAAGCTGCGCGAGATCGGCATCTCGCCGGACATGCTGCTGTGTCGCTGCGATCGACCGATCCCGCAGGGGCACCGCGAAAAGATCGGCCTGTTTGCCAATGTTCCCGTCGATGCCGTCTTTACCTCGCAGGATGTGCCGACCACCTATGCGCTGCCGCTGCACCTGCATCAGCAGGGCCTCGACGACAAGCTGTGCGAGCTTTTGAACATCTGGACGCGCGCTCCTGCCCTTGATGTCTGGCAGGGCATCGTCGAGCGCGTCACCAACCCCAGCCACGAAGTCACCATCGGCTTTGTCGGCAAGTACGTCGAGCTGGCCGAGTCGTATAAGAGCCTGAACGAAGCGCTGATCCACGGCGGCATCGCCAACGACTGCCGCGTCAAGATCCGCTACATCGACGCCGAAGAGGTCGAAAAGAGCGGGCCCGAGGGACCCTGCGCCGAGGTCGACGGCATCCTGGTGGCGCCGGGCTTCGGCTCGCGCGGGGCCGAGGGCAAGATCGCCGCCATCCGTCACGCGCGCGAGACGCGCCTGCCGTTCTTTGGCATCTGCTTTGGCATGCAGCTAGCCGTCGTCGAGTACGCGCGGCACGTCTGCGGCCTGGCCGACGCCAACTCGCTGGAGATCAACCCCGCGACGGCGCACCCGGTGGTGTCGCTGATGGCCGGGCAGCAAGATCTGAAGAAGAAGGGCGGCACGATGCGCCTGGGGGCCTATCCCTGCACCCTCAAGCCCGG
>DAORCZ010000136.1:11595-12660 GCA_035345735.1 Pseudomonadota bacterium
CGTTCTGTTGTAAGCTCGGCTCATGCTGCAGACCGTCGCCCATCCCCAGGTTGAGCTGAGCTTGCGTGAGCGCGCGTCGGCGTTTTTGCACACCGCGCGCAGCCTGCCGCCATATGTCGTTATGGCGGCGCTGTTTCCTGGCGATCACGTGCCGTTTTCGTCGCTGCCGTTTTCGCTGAAGGAAGCCTACGACTTCCACGCCGGACTGCTCGCGCGTCCCGGCTTTGGCGCCATGCTCGATCGGCTAGAGCGCGAGGATCTGCTGACCCTGCCCAGCATGCTGGCCGCGGCGCCCTTCGATCTTTTGCGCATTCGTCGCAAGTTTCGCGACGGCACGGTTCGGCTGCCGGTGACGCCGCCCGACGACTTTCCCTATCCCAGCTACTACCTCAACGACTTCCACAATCAGAAGAACGGCAACCTGTCGCTGCAGGCGGCGCTGACCTATGAGTGGCAGATCAGCGTGCTGTTTCTGGGCTGCAATCGGCTGATGCGGCAGGCCGTGATCGATCCGATCCCGGTCGGCGATCAGCTGCAGATTCTGGATGTCGCCTGCGGCACTGCGGCCTGGATTCCGCAGGCGCGGCTGCAGGGGCGAGGGCACGCGATCACCGCGGTCGATCTGTCGCCAGCCTACCTGCGCTATGCCCGGCTGGCGCAGCGCCTGGGCTTCCGCGACAACACGCGCTTCCTGCAGATGAATGCCGAGTCGCTGTGTCCGCCCGGTGAGTCGGCCGAGGCGTGGAGCGGTCGCTACGACATCGTCACCTGCATCTGGCTCCTGCATGAGCTTCCGCGCCCAGCCATCGAGCGCTCGCTGGCCGAGATGGCGCGCGTGCTCAAGCCGGGGGGACAGCTTCTCCTCCTCGACTCGCTGCAGCGCCAGGATCTGCCCGAGGCGCGACGTGATCGCGGCGAGCGCGTCTATCGCTTCTTCGCGCGCTACTTCAACGAGCCGTACTACCTGGCTTATCAGAGCCTGGATGTGCCGGCGCTCTTGCAGGAAAACGGGCTGGTCGTGAAGCGCATCGAGCCGTGGTTCCGCTCGAAGCTGTGGGTGGCCGA
>DAORCZ010000137.1:0-12610 GCA_035345735.1 Pseudomonadota bacterium
GGCGGTCAAGCAGGCGCTCGATCTGCTGTTCTCGCAGGTCCCGGCTGAGCAGCTGTCGCGCTTTCTCGCCGAGGTCATGCGCTTTGGGGGCCAGGCAGCGCAGCCGTTCCTTGCCGCTGTCGTCGCGGACCGCCGAACCCCGCGGGACATCGCGCTGGAGCTTGCGCAGCAGGTTCGACCGCTCGCCCCAAGCCTGCCCGCGCCGCGCAAGGACGCCTCGGCGGGCCGGCCCCTCGGTAATCCCGAGCAGGCCCTGGAGCGCTGCCGACGCTATCTGCAGGCCACGCAGACCGCTGCCGCAACGCCCCGCCGGACCCCGCCCGCCGACGCGGCCGAGCGCTGCTTCCGCTCTCTGCGCTGGCGCAGTGAAGCCAGCTTCCCAAGCCACAGCCCGCGCCTCTGGCTGCGCGACGCCCCGACCCGTCTCGCCTGGGTCTAGACGCACCGCCTCAGCCCCCCGCCTCTTCACCCCCGCCTCTCGCTCCCCCGTCCACGAATCCCACATCCCCGTCCATCTTCACGGTCCGCGCTGTTTGCGGAAGGCCGGCAGAGAATTACTCAATCGTGCGCACGATCGGCATCGCGTTGCGACGGGCTCGGCTGATAACATGGGCCGGTGCGCTTATTGCCTGCTTCTGCCTCCTTAGGCTCTGGGCTGCGTCGGTTGGCGTTGGCTACTGGGCTGTGGCTAGGACTCGCCCCACCGGCTGCTCCTTCGCTGGCCGATGAACCCCAAAGTCCTCCTGCCGCACCATCGGGGCCGCCGGCCGCCGTCGCTCCCGATCCGCAGCCACATCCGGCGCCTCCCGCCCCGGAACCGCAGGCCGCAGCGAAGACCACCGACGGATCTCCAGCTGGCGGCCTGGCCGCACTCGACAGCCGGCTGCTGCGCGCCCCGCACGATGAGCCCGCGCACACCGTCCGACGCCACTACCTGTGGTCGAACGAGCGCCGCCATGACCTGTTCTTCCCCCTCTTGCAGGGGCTGCACGGGGCGTACATGGGGGTGGGCGGCGATCAAAACTACACGCTGGCTGCGGCGGCCGCGGCGGATGTGCTGTGGCTCGTCGATCTCGACCAAGCCGTGGTCCATATGCATCGGCTCTACGCCGCTCTCCTGCCCGTCGCCCTGACCCCGCAGGAACTTGTCGCGCTGTTCGACAAGCGGCATCGCTCTGAGGTCCACGCTGCCGTCGCTGCCGCCTATCCCGACGGCGACGAGCAACGCGCCGTGCTGCAGATCTATCACGCCTATCGCGACCTCTTGCATAGCCACCTGCAGAGCGAGCTACACCGCAGCCACAGCGCCCGCGGCACCTGGCTGTCCGACGCGCAGAAGTACCAGCACATGCATCGCCTAGCGCGGGCCGGACGCATCATCTCGCGCCTCGGCGACCTCACCGGTCCCTCGACGCTGCACGAGATCGCCGAGACCGCACGCAAGGCCGGCATCCCGGTGCACGCCATCTATCTCTCGAACGCTGAGTCGTGGTTTTCGTACGGCCCCGCCTTCCGCGGCAACGTCTCGGCCCTGCCCTTTGACGATCGCAGCGTCATCCTGCGCACCATCAAGTCGGCCGTGCTGCCCTATCCAGCCGGCGACATCTGGCACTACACCATCCAGCGCGCCCAGCACTTCGCCGACGGACTCTCGCAACCCGCCTACCGCTCGATCGACGTCGCGATGGTCGATGCCGTGCCGCACAAGACGCCCGGCGTCTCGCTGATCGGCTTCCCGCTCAAGACCGGTCAGACCCCGCTCCTCGCCGGCAAAAAGTCGCGCGAGCGCCGCGATGGCAAGTCCGCCCTTATCGCCTCCGGCCTCGTCACCCGCCCCGCCGGCAACCGCGAAACCGCCCGCGAAATGGACCGCGACCGCCTCCGCCGCGCCCAACTCGAACTCTCCCAAACCAACTAATCCGCCGCCCGTCTTCCAAAAATTCCGTCGATCAGCCCAGTAAGGCTGGGGCCGCCCAGGACCTTTTTTTTCGGCGCCCCGACGGAAAAAAAGCGTCCTGGAAAGCGGGGGCCCCAACCGTGCAGCAAAGTCGCGCCAAGGCCATTTGCAGCACGCTCTGTCCCCCCCTCCAGCCACCCCATCGCACTCCGCAAAACCTGCATTTACCGTCGAGCTCGGCTGCGAAATAGTTGCGGCGCGAGGCGGCGCACTGTCAGGAGGCCGTGGTAGGTTCCCCGCCTCTTGTCATGGCTGACCAACTTTTGAGTGATTTGGCATCGCTGCGTATTGATCGTTCTGAGGGAACCGGGCCAGGCCGCCCGCCGATCGCCGAGCACCTCAGGCCGCCCCCCCACGGCGGCGAGGGTCCGCGCTACACCGACGCCGGACCCAGTCGCGGTGGGCGCATCTTGCGCTCGCTGGTGGGGCTATCCGGAGGACTCGCACTGCTTGCCGCGGGCTACTTCTGGGCCTACCCCGCGCTGGCCTCGCGGGTGTGGAAGGCGCAGGTGGCACTGACGGAAGTCGTGCTGCTCGCCCCGACCGGTGCCGGCGTGCAGGTCGAGCTCTCAGCGACGGGCTATGTCGTCCCGCAGACCGTGTCCAAGGTCGGCGCCAAGGTGCAAGGCCGCGTCGCCGAAGTGCGCGTGCGCCAGGGCCAACGCGTGCAAGCCGGTGACGTGCTGCTGCGGCTTGACGAGATCGAAGCGCGCGCTCTGCTGTCGGCGAGCCGAGCCCGCGGACTGGCGGCACAGGCCCGCGTGCAGACCGCCCGCGCCAACCTCGCCGAAGCCGAGCTACAGGCCGGAAGGGCCCGCGGCCTGGCCGAAAAAGACGTCGGTCCAGCGGCGCAAGCCAGTGATCTGGAAGCGCGGGTGAAGTCGCTTGGCGCACTCTTGAAAGCCGCCGAAGCCGAAGCTGCCGCGGCACAAGCCGAGGTCGATACCCAGAAGACCGCGCTCTCGCAGCTCACCGTGACCGCGCCGATCAGCGGCACCGTGCTGAGCAAGCCCCCCGAGGTCGGCGAGGTAGTCGGCCCGCTCTCTAGTGCCAGCACCGGAACCAGCGGCGGTACCGCCGGATTGTTAGAGCTGGCCGATCTGTCGCGCGCCTCGCTGGTCGTCGAGACCGATGTCCCCGAGGGCAAGCTCGGGCGCGTCAAGATCGGCGGCCCGACCGAGATCGTGCTCGACGCCTACCCCGGAAAGCGCCTGCGCGGTCGCACGCTAGAGATCCTGCCGCGCGTCAGCCGCGCCAAAGCCACCGTGCCCGTGCGCGTCGAGTTCGTCGACGATGAATCGTTAGCTGGCGTCCTGCCCGACATGGCCGCGCGCATTCACTTCTTAAGCAAGCCACTGTCCGATGCCGCGCTGCGCGAATCCCCCAAGATCCTGCTGCCAGCGAGCGCGCTGACCGAGCGCGATGGACAGCGCGGCGTCTTCGTCTATGACCGCGAGAGCGAGGCCATTCGCTTCACCCCCGTGACGCTAGGCCCCAAGCTGGCCTCCGATGGCGCCGCGGCCGGACGTGCCGAGTCCGGAAGCTACGAACTAGTCGCCGGTCCCCCGCCAGGCAGCAAGCTGGTGCGCCAGCCCGACGGTGCACTGCGCAGCGGTCAACGAGTCAAAGAGAGCGAGAGAAACGAGCCATGAATTCCAGCCCGCAAGTCAGTGAAAACGCCGCCGCCGGCCAGCCGCGCCCGGCCGGCACAACCGATGTCATTGAGCACGCGCGCCCCAGCACCGCCGAGTCGATCATCGCGCTGCGCGGTGTCCGCAAGACCTACTTCCGCGGCAAGGAACCGATCCACGTCCTCTCGGATCTCGACTTGGAAGTACCGCGCGGTGGATACGAGGCGCTGATGGGTCCGTCGGGCTCGGGCAAGTCGACGCTGCTCAACCTGATCGCCGGGCTCGATCGCCCAAGTGCCGGCAGCCTGCGCGTCGCCGGGGCCGAGCTGGGCGCGATGTCCGACAGTCAGCTGGCGCGCTGGCGCTCCAACACCATCGGCTTCATCTTTCAGGCCTACAACCTGATGCCGGTGCTGACCGCGGTCGAAAACGTCGAGCTACCGCTCTTGCTCACCAAGCTGCCGGCTGGCGAGCGCAAGCGACGCGCCCAGACTGCGCTGCGCGTCGTCGGCTTGGAAGATCGCATGCACCACTATCCGCGACAGCTATCGGGCGGACAGGAGCAGCGGGTGGCGATCGCCCGCGCCATCGTCAACGATCCGCAGGTGCTGGTCGCCGACGAGCCAACCGGCGACCTCGATCGCCAGAGCGCCGACGACATCCTGACCCTGCTTGAGCGCATGAACCGCGAGCTCGGCAAGACCATCATCATGGTCACGCACGATCCCGCGGCGGCCGAGCGCGCTCACATCACGCGACGCCTCAACAAAGGACAGCTGATATGAGGCTGTCGGCTCTATCGGTTCGCAACGTCTGGCGCAATCGCCTGCGCGCCACGCTGACCGTGGTGGGCATCGGCGTCGCGATCGTCGCCTTTGTGTTGCTCCGCACCGTGCTGTCGGCGTGGACGGTCGGAGCGGAAGCGGCGGCCAAAGATCGCCTGGGAACGCGCAACAAAGTCACCTTCGTCGTGCCCCTGCCCAAGCGCTACATCGAGACGATTCGTCAAGTGCCCGGCGTCGTCGAAGCCGGCTACGCCAGCTGGTTTGGCGGCAAAGATCCGCGGCACGAAAACGAGTTTTTCGCCTCAATGGCCGTCGAGACCAAGACGCTGTTCACCATCTTTGACGAGCTGGTCGTCGCCCCCGCCGATCGCGAGCGCTGGCTGCAAAATCGCAAAGGCGCGCTGGTCGGCGATGTGCTGGCCAAAAAGCTTGGCTGGAAAGTCGGCGACACGGTGACGTTGCAGGGATCGATCTATCCCGGCGACTGGCAGTTTCAGATCGAAGGCATCTATGGCTCGACGCGCAAGGTCGTCGATCGCTCGTCGTTTTTTTTCCACTGGGACTATCTCAACGACTCGCTGCCCGAGGGCAGTCCGCTGCGCGATCGCATCGGCTGGGTAACGACGCGCATCGCCGATCCGCAGCAGGCCGGCGCGATTAGTCAGGCCATCGACAAGGCGTTCGATGAACAGGAAATTCAGACGCTGACGATGAGCGAGCGGGCCATGAACCTCTCGTTTCTTGGCATGGTCTCGGCAGTGCTCAAGGCCATCGATCTGGTATCGCTGGTCATCCTCTTCATCATGATGCTGATCCTGGGCAACACCATCGCCATGAGCACGCGCGAGCGCACGCGCGAGTTCGGCGTGATGCGCGCCATAGGCTTCCTGCCGCACCACATCGCGGGGGCCGTACTGATCGAAGCCATCGTCATCGGCGGCCTCGGTGGCGCCCTCGGCCTGGCCCTGTCCTATCCGCTGGTCGAGCGCGGCATGGGCCGCTTCATCGAAGAAAACATGGGCTCGTTCTTCCCCTACTTCCGCATCCACGAACAGACGGCGATGGCAGCGATGATCCTGGCCTTGCTCTTGGGTCTTATCGCCGGTCTCTTGCCCGCCTATCGCGCGGCGCGGCTCAACGTCATCGACTCGCTTCGGAGGGCCGGATGATCCCCATCGCCTACAACCTACGCAGCCTCGCCGTCCGTCGGACGACAACGCTGGCCAGCGTGCTCGGCATCGGTCTTGTGGTCTTCGTGCTGGCCGGTGCGCTCATGCTCTCCGCCGGTATCAAGCAAACGCTTTCGCGCAGCGGTCATAGCGACATTGCCCTGGTGCTGCGCAAAGGCAGTGATGCCGAGATGGCCTCCAGCATCGAGTCGCCAACCATGGCTCTGATCTTGTCGGCGCCCGGCGTAAAAAAAGACGAGTCGGGCAATCCGCTCGGCATCGGCGAGGTACTGATCGTCGCCACCCTGGACAAGGTCGGCGTCGATGGCGTGTCGAACGTGCAGATCCGCGGCGTGCCGGAAGGCGTGACGCGCTTTCGCAAGAGCGTGCAGATCGTCGACGGCCGCGCCGCCAGACCGGGCACCGACGAAGTGATCATCGGTCAGCGCTTGCGCGGACGCTTCAAGGGGCTGGATCTGGGCCAGTCGTTCGAGCTGCGCAAGAACCGGCCGGCCCAGGTGGTCGGCGTCTTCAGCGATGAGGGTTCCTCGCACGAGTCCGAGATCTGGGGCGACATCGACACTGTGCGCCAAGCCTACGGTCGCAGCGGCCTTTATTCATCGGTGCGCGTGCAGCTTAGTTCGCCCAGTCAGTTCGACGCGTTTGAAGCCGTGATCGAAGGCGACAAAGCCCTGGGTTTGGATGCGCTGCGCGAGGATCGCTATTACGAGAAGCAGTCGGAAGGCACGTCGATCTTCGTCACCGGCCTAGGCGTAGTCGTCGCCATCATCTTTTCGATCGGCGCGATGATCGGCGCGATGATCACCATGTACGCCTCGATCGCCAGCCGCAGTCGCGAGATCGGCACGCTGCGGGCCCTTGGTTTTTCACGGCGCTCGATCCTGGCTTCGTTCCTGCTTGAAGCGCTGGCCCTGGCGCTGTCCGGCGGCCTGCTTGGCATCGCGCTGTCGCTGGGTCTGGGCACGGTGCGCTTCTCGATGATGAACTTCGCCAGCTGGTCCGAGATCGTCTTCTCGTTCTCGCCGACCCCCGGCATCCTGCTCACTGCCCTGCTCTTCGCCGGGATGATGGGCCTGTTCGGCGGCCTCTTCCCCGCCGTCCGCGCCACCCGCATCTCGCCGCTGTCGGCGATGCGCGACTAGGCAGTCACGCGGCTGCGCAGCACCTGATAGGGCGGGTTGCGATCCTGCCAGCTGACGATCCCGGCATGCAGCAAGGTGGCCGCGAATTCATCTGCATGCAGCGACTGACGCAGTAGGCTGCTGACCAGCTCGCGGCTGGGTTGGCTGCGGCCACCGCGTCCAAGTCCGCCCTTCAATCCGACGAGCAAGATATCGATCAGGTCGTGCCCGCGGCAGACCGACCAGGCATCAGCGGCAGGCAGCGCAGCTAGCTCTGCCTGAATCGCCTCGGCAGACAGCGGCATGCCCAGGCGCACCCCTTCGGCATAGAGCGCATCCAGCCCCACCTGCCAGCTTGTCGCATCGATAAAGCTTGCCGCCTTGAGCTGCTCAAACGGCAGACTCCAGCCGCGGCGCAGCGCCAGCCAGCGCAGCTTGCCGAAAGGCAGTCCACGTGACAGCAGCGCCGCGCGCACGCTGCCTTCTGCATCGTTTAGTTGCCGCACCGCATTCGGATCGGCGAGCTCGGCCAGTGCCCGTTCCAGGGCCGGCGAGCGCAGGAGCAGACATTCGAGATCCGCGGCATCGCTGCGCACCCAGTTCAGAGAGGGCGGCACCGTTCCAAGCAGCGTGTCGAAGTCATCATCGACGACCGCCAGGGCCCCGCGCAGCCGCGCCTGATCCAAGCGAGCGATCGCGGCCAGGGCATTGCGCTTGCCCCGACAGTCGACCAAGTGGCAGCTGTCGTCATCTATGCGCGGACGAAAAAAACGGACATCGTCGTCCCCTTCGACGAGCAGGAAGCTGCCGCGATGGACCATGCGCTCCATCAGCACCTCCGCCGCGATCGTGCCCGGGGTCTTTTCGTCCGCGGGGTGTCGGCTGGCCATCACGCCGCCTCGCCGTCTCCGCCTACGTATCGGTCTGCTTCGCCGCCGAGCGCAACCATGAGATCCGCGCGATCGCCGATGACAAACGGCGAGTGCGTGCCCACCACGATGTCGATCTGCGAGAGCTTGGCGATCGCAATCAGGTTCGGCAGCAGGCGCTTCTGCCAGCTCACATGCAGCGAAAGCTCCGGCTCGTCGATGAGCACCAGCGTGTTCGGCTTCGTCGCGAACAAGAGCTCATAGTTCAGGACGAGCTGATGCTGTTCACCAGACGACAAGAGGTCCAGCTTCAGCGACCGCCCTGCCTCGGTCTCGACCTTCAGACCTTCCTGACGATCGAAGCGCAGGCGCTTTCGCAGGAACTGCGGCGTCACGCGCAGAAACAGGCGCAGCCGCGCAGCGAAGTCCGACAGGACGCTCAGCTTCTTTTCGGTATCGGTGACATACAGCGTCATCGCCCGCCGCTCGGTCTCGTTTAGCGACTCCAAGCTTGAAAGATCCGGCGGTGCAACATCACCCGGGTCGAGGAGCCCCAGCCCTTGCAGCTCCTTTTGTGTTGCCTCTAGCGCTGCCAGCTTGGCTGTGAGTGCATCGGCCGACAGGATGGGCCCTTTGCCTTTGGCAATGACGCGCTGCGGATACGAGCGATCGAGCGCTTGGCTTTCGCGGCCGTATGCCGACATCACCTCTATGAAGCGCTCTAGCATACCCGCCGCCACTTCATTGACGCGCGGGAGGATTCGGCCCTCACCAGGCTCAATGGCGAACTGGGAGGCTTTGAAACGCAACAGTCGCTGAGTCTCAACCAACAGGCAGGGCAGCTTGCTTAGATTCTGACCAAGCAGCTGCCCTTTATCGTTTCGCAACGTGGTGGACTTGGTCCCGTTCGAAAATTCCACCACCAGTCGCGTGAAAGGCACAGATTCGAAGGGCCTTCCATCGTGCGTCAGCGCCCCCTTCACCATCTCCATCACCTTCGTCTTCCCGACGCCGTTTGGGCCGTGCAGGACGGTGACGCGGTCGGTCTGGTTCAGGGGGATGTCGTGGGTGAACTGGTCGAACAGGCCCTCGATGACGATGCGGACCACACGCAGCGAGGGATCGACAGGAGGGGGCGATGCAGGTTCGGCGGCGGGCATGCGAGATCCTGGCGACGCCGGGCGCGACTAGAACCGCGCCTGCAGCGTGAAGTTGAAGCCGAGGCGGTGGGGGAATTCGAACTCGCGGCGCTTGAGCAGCGTCGTGGGATCGCTGACTAGGCGGGTGCCGTTGGGATCGTACTGGTAGTAGGCCTCGGCGATGACGGCGAAGAGTTCGAGGAAGTCTTGCCGGGCCTGCAGCTTGCCAGCGTAGGCGGGCAGCGTGTCGTAGCCGGGCGGCAGGATGACGACGTCGCCCTGGTTGCGCACGACAAGCACAGCGGCGCTGCCATCGACGGGATTTAGGCCGTTGTCGGGCGGGCGGTACGAAGCGGGGCGATCGATGCCCAGCGTCAGGCCGACGGTCGTGCCCGAGCGATCGAAGAAGTAATCGACGCCGAGCGCGGCGAACAGATCGGGGTTGGCGGTCGAGTCGACCGGGAAGTCCTGGAACGGCACCAAGCTGGGCTGGTTGAGCAGCAGAAACTGCATCGAGCGATACGTCGCATCAAGCCGCAGGCGGAAGCTGCCGTACTGCAAGCGGACGTTGACGTCGCCAGCCAGGCCGGTCTGGATGCGGCTCGACTCGGCCAGGCCAGGGTCTTCCAGCGTCGTGCCCTCGACGGTGAACTCGGACATGATGAGCCACGACAGGCCGGGGCGATAGAGCGGCTTGGTGAAGTAGCGCGCGGCGCTGTTCCAGTCGCTGCGATACAGCGCCGTGTCCGCCGACATGCTGGGCGGTAGGCCATCGAACAGCGACACCTGGAACGAGCCGCCAAAGGTCTGCACCGGCAGCCGCTGCGACAGGATGCGCGGGATGGTGCCGCGATCGAAGAAGCCGCCGTTGGCCTCGATGCGGAAGTGCCTCGGCCAGGGATCAAAGCCGACGCCGCCGAGCAGACCGTAGACCGAGTGAAGCTCTTGGTCTTGCTCGTAGCGCAGCACGCTGGTCTTGGCGCCGAAGTAGGCGTACCAGCGATCGTCGGCGATCTGCAGGCGCAGGCCGGGCACCGGCGGGGTCGGCGGCGGGTTGATGTTGGTCGGGATGTCGGGGTTGGCCTTGAAGAAGATCGGCGAGCCACCCCACGACAGGCGCCAGGAATAGCCCAAGCGCATGCGATCGCTGTTCAGCGGAAACGCGGTCAGCGACACGTTCAGCCGGCGCTGGCGCGTCGGGTCGAAGAAGTAGTTGATCTTGATGTAGCTGCCGTCGTCGATCGACGACAGGTTGACGTCCGAAAACTGCAAGAGACGCAGGACGTAGGCGCCCTCGGCCTCCCAGCCTTGGCGCTGGATCGACTTGTAAAGGACGATGTGCGTCAGGCTCTCGTAGCCGGTGAAGCGGGTGTCGTAGTTGTCGAAGAACAGAACGCCCAGCTGATTCGGACGATCGAAGCGCCAGCCCGGCACCGGCGGGTTGGTCTCACCCGGCTGGGCCAGCACGTTTTCATTCGTCAGGGTCAGGTTGAGGCGGGTATCGACAAAGTCGTTGGCGGCTGCCTCGCGGACTCCCAACGTCGGCACCAGCGCGGCGGACAGAAGCCCGCAAAGTCCAAGGCCTAGCTTGCGCATCCTGTACTCCCTCGCTGAAAACAGGTCGCGCTTCATACCACAAAAGGCCCGCTCAATAACAGCCCCTTCCCTGCGGGGCTGCACAGACGCTGGGCATACGCTTCGGCAGGACGGACGCGAGGCGCGGAGCCGCCTAAGGCGCGGGGGAGCCCGGCTCGCCCCCCGACGGTGCTGAGGGCGAGTCGGAGGCGCCGCCGGATGGGCCATCACCCGTCGCTTCCGGTTCCTTCGGCAGCGGCGGGCCGTTCTGCAAGAGCGGCGCCGTGCCATCGACGTACTGCTGCACCAGGCCGCGCTCGGCCGTCTCGACCTGGGGCCGGCGATCACCGAGCGCCAGCAGCAGACCGCCGACGCCAATATGCAAGCCGGCGAGCGCCAGCATGACGCCGCCCCCCGCGAGGTCGGTCATGCCGCGGGTCGGCGCAGCGTTGCCAACGGGATCGAGCCCGGTCATCAGGCCAATGAGAAGCGGCGGCAGGCCAGCCCCCAGCACCACACCACCGACGTAGTACATCGGCGGCTTCTCGCTGGCTCGCACGCGATAGAAGCGGGTCTTGCGGGCGGTGGCCTGGGCAAACTCGGCCTCCGACAGCCCAAGCGCCCGTCGCCGCACCAGGCTCGGCGCCCGGTCGCGCTCGCGCACGGCGGGCAGCTGGGCATCGGGCCGCAGATCGGGCTGCAGCGTGCCTAACATCTCGACCGAGCGGGCCGGCAGAAGGTACGGCTCGGCCACCTGACAGCCGGCGAGTCCCAAAAGCCCCGCCAGAAGCCCGCCAAGCCGCCCCCCCAGGCGTCCGCTGGCCTGGCCCTGGCTTGGCTCAGAGCCGACGCCCAGACCTGGAGGCAGCGCCCGCCCCAAGCCCCGACCCAAGCCCAGGCCACGCCCTGGACCGTGACCGGCCAGACCGGCCACCCATCTCTGCGTTCGCCGCATGTCCCGCATTCTAAGGAGCTTTCGGTTCACCCGCAGCAGGGAGACTCGATCTATAATCCTGCGAGACTCTCCAGAAATTTTCGAAAGCGAAGGGGTTTTGCATGTACGTCCCTGCCAGCACCCGCGTCCTTGCTGCGACGGTGCTCTTCGTGGTTGCCGCTCATGCTCAGGTACAGGCGGCAACGGTGTCAGTCGGCCTGCTCGGCATCGACGGCGCCAGCGTTGAGCCGGGGATGGGACAAGCGCTGACCGAAGCGCTGCGTCGCCACCTGCCCAGCCTGCCGAATATGCGCGTCGAGATGAAGCATCAGGATCTCTCGGAAGTGAAGCTGGTCTTTGGCTGCACAGATGAGAAGCCGGCTTGCATGGCCAAGGTCGGCCGCAGCCTGGGCGTCGATCGCCTGATCTTCGGCACGATTCGCAAGCAGCCGCAGGCGACGATGTACACCGTCTCGCTCAAGCAGCTCAACGTCATCGACAGCACCGTCGAGAAATACATCACCGAAGCAGTGCCGGCCGAGGCCCTGCGCGCTGACAGCCCGCAGCTCAACGACCTGGTCGGCCGCTGGCTGCCAGCCCTGCTCAATGATTCGTCGCGTGGCGGTTTCCGCATTCTCACCGAGCCGGCCGGGGCGAGCGTTGCGCTGGATGGTGTGCCGCTCGGTCAGTCGCCGCTGGCCTTTAACGAGGTCGAGATCGGCGATCACATGGTGCGCATCGAGATGCCCGGCTTCCCCCCGGTGACCCGCAAGATCACGGTGCGCGGCGGTCAGAGCGATCAGCTGTTCGTGAACCTGACGCAGCCCGGTGAGTCTGCGCCCGCCTCCCCGGCAAGTAATGAGAAGGGCGGACTGCTGATGAACAAGTCGATGAGCCGCGGCCTGCGCCTGACGGCCTATGTCACGGCGGGTATCGCCGGCGTCTCGGCGATCGCGGCCATCGGCACCTGGCGCGCCTACATCGGAGCGCAGGATGCCGCCACCCTGCAGCTCAACCCGCTGTACGACCGCCTCCAGGCGAGCGGCATGCTGGCCAACTACAACGGCTTCTTCGGTAACTCGCAGGCGCTGTCGACTTGCCAAAACGTCGGCGGCCTGATGGGTGACGCCAACTATCAGGGCTATCTGGCCGAGTGCCGTCGCGGCAACTCGCTGGCCTCGGCGACGACCGCGCTGTGGGCGATGACCGGTGTGTTCGGCGCCATCAGCCTGACCACCGGCCTGCTGAGCGCGCTGCGTCGCGGCGATGTCACCGACGCTCCCGCCCCCAGCCAGAAGAGCGAAGGCCAGCCACCGGCCCAGAGCCAGCCGGGTCCGCGCCTCGTCGGCATCGCGCCCGCCTTCTCGCCCGAGGGATTCTCGGCCACCGCCACTATGCGCTTCTAGTCG
>DAORCZ010000138.1:0-12591 GCA_035345735.1 Pseudomonadota bacterium
GAGGCAGCATGGCCACTAGTTACCTTTCGCCAGGCGTATACGTCGAAGAAGTTGATCGTGGTACGAAGCCGATCGAAGCGGTCGGCACCAACACCGTCGGTTTCCTGGGTGAGTCGATGATGGGTCCGCTGAACCAGGCGGTCCTGATCACCAACTGGACGCAGTTCGTCAAGACCTACGGTGACTTCACGCAGTCCACCTTCCTGGCGCATGCGGTCTACGGGTTCTTCAACAACGGCGGTTCGCGCTGCTACGTCGTGAACGTGGGCGCTCCGGCCGATCTCGACCTGACCCCGGCCGACAAGGTCGCGGCGGCTGAGAAGGCGGGCGCTCCGGCGACTGCCGCTCCGGCTGACAAGAAGGTCGACAACGACGCGCGCTACATCGGCAAGGACAACGGCCCGGGCGCGCGTACCGGTCTCAAGTGCTTCGAGGAGATCGACGAGATCTCGCTGGTTGCTGCTCCTGGCGTCACCTCTCCGGCGGTGCAGGATGCGCTGCTCACGCACTGTGAAGTCCGCAAGGATCGCTTCGCCGTGCTCGACAGCCCCGAGGCTGTGCAGGGTGGCGTCGACAAGCTGCCGCGTCCGCGTGACTCGAAGTACGGCGGTTACTATTTCCCGTGGATTCAGGTCTATGACCCCGAGCGTGGCAACGTCTACGTTCCCCCCTCGGGCCACGTCCTGGGCGTCTATGCGCGCACCGACAACGAGCGCGGTGTGCACAAGGCCCCGGCCAACGAGATCGTTCGCGGCGCCCTCGGCCTGCGTTACCAGATCTCGCGTGGTGAGCAGGACATCCTGAACCCCCGCGGCATCAACTGCATCCGCCTCATGCAGGGCGGTGGCATTCGTATCTGGGGCGCCCGCACCCTGTCGAGCGATCCCTCGTGGCGGTACATCAACGTGCGCCGTCTCTTCATCATGGTCGAGACGTCGATTGAGCGCGCGACCCAGTGGGTCGTGTTCGAGCCCAACGACTTCCGGCTGTGGAAGCGCGTCACCCGCACCATCTCGGCCTTCTTGACGCTGATCTGGCGTCAGGGCGCGCTGATGGGCGAGACGCCGGAGAAGGCGTTCTTCGTCAAGTGCGACGAAGAGACCAACCCGCCCGAGGTCGTCGACGTGGGCCAGTTGATCGTCGAAATCGGCCTGGCCCCGGTGAAGCCGGCTGAGTTCGTGATCTTCCGCATCGGCCAGATGCCAGCGGGTGGCGGCGTCCAGGAGTAGTTCCGTAAGTGGTGGCGGGGATCCCGGGCAAGTAGCACCGGGGCCCGCCACTCCAAATTGGGAGATGACGCATGGCCTACACGCAAAATTCGCGCAGCTATTCTGGCGGCAAATATGGCCTTGAGCTTGACCACACGATGGCAGGCTGGATTAAGGAGGTCGACGGCGGCCACGCAGTAGCGGACGTTGTCGAAGAGAAGATGGGCTCGGACCATCTTACTCGTAAGCACCTGGGCAACGTGCAGTACGACGAAGTCACCTTCAAGTGCGGCACGGGTATGAGCAAGGGCGTTTATGAGTGGATCAAGACCGGCTTCGATCAGTCGTCGAACACGCGCGGCCGTGAGAACGGCGCCGTGCTCTTCGCTGACTACGACCAGTCGGAGATCGCTCGTCTGACCTTCCAGCATGCGCTCCTCTCGGAGTACACGCTGCCGGCTCTCGACGCGGGCTCGAAGGACGCGGCGATGATGACCATCAAGTTCAAGCCGGAGACGGCGCGCAAGGAGCGCGGCAAGGGGACCAAGATCACCATGCCCGCCAACGCCGCCGCTCAGAAGAAGTGGCTGCCCTCGAACTTCAAGCTTGAGATCGATGGCATGAACTGTGATCGCGTCAGCAAGATCGAAGCGCTGACCGTGAAGCAGAAGATCGTCGTTGACGCCGTCGGCCAGCGTCGTGAGTACGAGCTGGTGCCGGCCAACGTCGCCGTTCCCAACCTCGAGATCACCATCTCCGAGGCCTATGCTGACGACTGGTACAAGTGGCACGAGGACTTCGTCATCCTCGGCCGCTGCGACGAGAAGTATGAGAAGCGCGGTACGCTGTACTACCTCGCTCCCGACACCGAGCAGCGTCTGTTCACCCTGACCTTCTTCAACCTCGGCATCTTCAAGATCGCCCCCGAGAAGGTTGAAGCCGGTGCCGAGTCGGTGCGTCGCGTGAAGATCTCGATGTACTGCGAAGACATCAAGTTCGACTACAGCAACAGCGAAGCCACCTTCGGCGCTCGCTAGTCCCGACCTGGTCACCGCCGGGCCGCTCGCGCGGCACGGAGGCCCGTTTTCTGGTCTTGGCCTGAGCGGGCGGCTGGCTCTCACCACGCCGCCTGCTCAGGCTCTTCTAAGTTCAGAATTTTTGTAATGTGAGGTATGCTGTGCCAGGCCAAATGCGTTCATACGTCGCCAATCGCTTCCTGCTAGAGCTGCAAAAGCAGACGGCTGGCTGGCTGCTGACCTCCGAGGGGGGCATGGCGTCCACCGAGGTGGTGCAGGAACGCCTGGCAGCCGGCTATCCGGTGCGCAAGCACGCCGGCAACGTGAAGGTCGAAGAGATCACCTTCACCTGCGGCTCGTCCATGACTGAGCCGTTCTACGAGTGGCTGCAGGGCAGCATTCGCTATGAACATGAGCGCAAAGAAGGCGCCATTGTCACCGCCAATTACGATTTCAAAGAAATTGTCCGCACCAATTTTTATGAAGCTTTGATTACTGAGATTGGTCTTCCCGCCGTCGATGCCGCCAGTAAGGATGCGTGCAAATTCACAATCAAGATGGCGCCGGAGTGGACCGAGATTAAGCATTCTTCGGGAACGCAGTCGATGCTCCCGGCTCCGAAAGATACGGAAAAGCAGAAGCGCTGGCAGGCCGCAAACTTCCGCTTTGTTGTCGATGGCATGAACACCCAGCGCGTCAATAAAGTTGAAGCGCTAACCATCAAGCAGAATATCGTCGACAACGCGATCGGCGAGCGGCTGATCTTCCAAAAGGAACCCGCCCAGATCGACTTCCCCAACGTCGTCTTCACGATCCCGGAAGTCGACGCCGAGCCCTTCTACAAGTGGTACGACGACTTCGTCACCAAGGGCAAGAGCGACCCCGCCAACGAGAAGAACGGCCACCTGGAGTATCTCAAACCAGATGTCTCGGGCGTGCTGTTTACCGTCGATTTCTTCGGGCTTGGGATCATCAAGTTCAGTCCCGAGAAGTTGGAGTCGTCGAGTGAGAAAGTTCGCAACGTAAAGATCGAAATGTACTGCGAACGCATGGACTTCAAATACGCTCAAGCCGGCAAGTTCGGGGGCTAACCCCAACTCATCCTCTGCCTTGTATTCTATTCCGCCATACTCCGTTCCTACTGCTATTTCCATCGCCGCTCAACTGCCGCAAACATCTCTGAGTCGGACTGATTTAACGCTAAATCGTAGCGCAGGGTATCGCGTCCCCAATCCGAAGCACTCAGTCGATTGTGCTGCATGGCTTTCAACGACCCGCCAACCGCCAACCTGGCAAGGGACAACAAGGTAGACCATGGCATTTAAAACCGAATTCCCGTTCACGCTCCCAAAGGGCTTCATCGATAGCGAGGGTAAGCTCCATCGCACCGGTGTGATGCGCCTGGCCACGGCCAAGGACGAGATCGTGCCGCTGCAGGACTACCGGGTGCAGAACAACCGCGCCTATCTCGTCATCGTGCTGCTCAGCCGCGTCATCACCAAGCTCGGCGAGCTATCGATGGTCGATACCGAGGTGATCGAGAACCTGTTCTCGACCGACCTCGCCTACCTGCAAGAGTTCTATCGCCGCATCAACGAAGAGGGGGCGCCGCGGATTCATGCCAAGTGCCCAAGCTGCCAGCATGAGTTCGACATCGACTTGCTCGGGGGAGGTGATGGCCGCGTTGTCGGCCAGGGGGGATAACGAGCTACCCCCTGGATCAGCTGTACCAGGAGGTAGCCTACATTGCGTATCACTTCCACTGGCCGCTCGACGACATCCTGAATATGGAGCACGACGAGCGGCACGTCTGGCTGCGTGAGATCGCGCGCATCAACCGCGAGATCAACGAAGCCCGCCGCCGCGGCTAGCGTCCCCCCGGTCTGCGCTGCGGCTCCCCACCGCGCGCGCTCCAGCGCGCGTTCTCTCTTGCTCTTCGACTCAGCTCCCGCCGCGCCGAAGCTGGCGCCGCATGCTCGCTGCGGCTGCCGGTCGGGCCCGCCGACCGTGGCGCGAAAGCAGACGGACAGTCGGCGCCGTTTTTCTCACCCTGTCGCCTGCCGCGCTTGGTAAAATCAGTGCGCTGTGAAGTGGCTGTGCAGCGTACTCCCTGGTCCTAGCTGCACGCCTCTCGTGGAGAACGAAGCGTCCCAACCTGGAACGCTGTCTCTGATTGCTCAGGTGTCTGAGATCTTTCGTCTGAGGATGCTCTGATGATTGCATCGCGTGAAGTTAGACCCCCCGGCGTTTATCACATCGGCTTTCAGTCGCGGGTAACGCCCGTTTCGCTCGCCAGCACCCACGTGGCCGGCTTTGTTGGCACGGCCAACAAGGGGCCGCTGGATACGCCCCGGCTGCTGCAGAGCTGGGCCGAGTTTATCGACCTTTACGGTGGCAGCACCGATGGCTACCTCGCCCGTGCGGTTGAGGGTTTCTTTCTCAATGGCGGTCGCACCTGCTACGTCGTGCGCGTCGCCCGTCGGCCTCGCGGCGAGGAGCGAGTGCTGCCTGAGCATGCGGCTCCTGCCGAGCGCGTGATCAAAGACGGCTGGGACAAGGACACGGTCCGTGTGCGCGCCGTCAACGAAGGGCGCTGGGGCAACAGCATCTGGGTCCGCTTCGCGCGCTCGACTGGTGCGAAGACGCTCCTCACCCTCGATCTCAGCGTCGGGGCGGATGGGGCTCGCGTCACCTCGACGCGCGGTATCGAGCGCGGCTCGCTGGTCCGCATCTACGATCGCGAAAACAGCGACTACGTCGTGGTCAGCGACGTCGATGAAAAAGAAAAGACGCTGCGATGGGGCATGGATACGCCCATTGTCCGTCGCTACGCCGCGGCCTCGCCGACGTACGTCGAGGTCATCGAGTTCGAGGTCTACGCCTCCTTGCGCGATCGCCGCGAGGTGTTTCGCAACCTGCAGATGAGCCCCCTTTCGCGCTACTACGCGCCGCGGGTCATCAACGAGCAGTCGCAGCTGATTCGCCTTGATGACCTGGCGTCGACCTCGCCGCTGCCGAACAACCTGCCAGTGGTCACGCCGCTTGAGCGCCTGGCCGGCGGCCGCGATGGCACCGAGGGGATGACCGCCGAGGACTTCATCGGCTACGACCACGGCATGCACGACCGGCGCGGCTTGCTCTCGCTGCAAGCCGTAGAAGAGGTCGCCTTGGTACTCGTGCCGGATGCCATGCTGGCCTACAACCGCATGTCGGTGCCCGAGGCCCGCGGCTTCGTGCAGCGCATCCACGACGCGATGATCGACATGTGCGAGCGGCTGCAGGATCGCTTCGCCATCCTCGACATGCCCGAGACCCGCGACATCGAGGAGATTCGTCGGCTGCGCCAGCGCCGCGACAGCAACTATGCCGCGTATTACTTCCCATGGCTGATGGTGCCGGGCCCCAATGGCCAGGTGGTGCGTCAGCCGCCGTCTGGGCACGTGGCCGGCGTCTTCGCACGCAGCGAGGTGCAGCACGGGGTGCACAAAGCTCCCGCGAATGAGCAGCTTTTTGGTGTGACGCAACTTACGCTGCCGTTGTCCGATGATCACGTAGGACAACTCAACGCCGAAGGGATCAACACCATCCGCTCGTTCACCGGGCGCGGCATCCGCATCTGGGGTGCGCGCACCTGCGCCAGTGAGCCCGACTGGCGCTACCTCAACGTCCGACGACTGTTCATCATGTTGAGGCGAGCGATAGAGAACGGTACGCAGTGGATTTCATTCGAACCGAATACGCCCGATACCTGGGCGATTATCCAGCGCGAAGTTTCGTTGTTCCTAAATGACCTGTACACCAAGGGATACTTCGCTGGGGGCTCTGCTGAAGACTGCTATATCGTTCGCTGTGATGCTGAGACCAATGGCCCAGAAGTCGTAGATAGTGGTCGCCTTGTTGTTGAAATAAGAGTCGCGCCAGCTCTCCCTGCCGAATTTATCTTGTTTACTATCGAACAAGAGATGGCCGAGAGAATGCTGCGCAAGGAATAAAGAGGTATACCGATGGCCGAGACCGGACGCAGACCAGAGGCGTACGGCGTTTACCACTTCGCGGTCGAGATCGAAGGCGTGCAAGAGGCCTTCTTTCGATCGTGCAGCGGGCTGAAGTCCGAAGCCGAGGTGGTTTCCGTGCAGGAAGGTGGTCTTAACACCACCGAGCACAAGCTTATCGGGCGTACGAAACATCCCAATATCGTCCTGAAGCAGGGATTCGCCAATTCCTTCCTGTGGGAAAAACGTCGCGCCTATGTCAGTGACGACCCCGGTTCGCCCTTGAAGCGATTCAATGGGACGATTATCCAATTGGGACCAGGCGGCAAGCGCGTTCATAGCTGGCAATTCAGCAAAGCTTGGGTCTGCAAATGGGAAGGGCCCGACTTTGATGCATCGAAGAATGAAATCTCGATAGAGACCATCGAGATTGCCCATGAGGGACTAAGCTATAAGGCTGGTGGCTAGCCATGGCAGAGTCGACGAACAAGCCGACGCGGTTTGTGCCGCAAGCTGCCGCAGCATCGCAGCGCATGGCGGATTCGGTGTTCGACCGACTCAGCGCAGGCGCGCGTGCGCCGCGCGGCTTGTCCAGCGAAGCCGCTCCGTCGGGCGAGGGGGCTGGTCGCGGGGCGATGACGCTGCAGACGGCGCTGGGCTCGGGCCGGCCAATGCGGGCTCGCGACGTCATTGCCACCGCTCCCAAAGAGCGTGCGCCGGCCGCGGCCGAGACACCGATGTTTCCCACCGTCGTCGCTGGCTGGGAACCACCCGAGGTTGTGCGGGGTGGCCTGCGGGCTCGCGAAGCGGCAGAGGCGGAGCGTCCGTTGTGGGCCCTGCTGCCGGCGGCGCAGCTGGAGCCGATTGTCGCTGCCGTCGAGAGCGTGATCAGCCGCGGTGGTGCCGGTGAAGATGCGGCTCGTCACAAAGCAGGCGCACCGCCCATGCCCGTGCTGCGGCCTTCGGCGGCGCGTGACGACGAGGCGGGTGCGCTGAACGAGGATGGCTCGCCGCGCATTACGCGCTCGACCATTGACGCCTCGCTGCGCATGCTGGACGCGCTGCGGGCCCACGCGTCGATGCACGCGACGGCGGGTGACCAGCGGATCTCGCTGGGCGATATGACGCTGATTGCCTTTGCTGAAAAGAAACAGCAAATGGCCGCTGCGGTGGCCAATGCGACGCCGGAGCCGAAAGAACCGGATCGCCCGCCGGGACACCTGCCTAATCCTAAGGTGTTTAGCAACAAGAATAGTATCCTGCTAAAGATTCGCGAAATCGCGAAAGAGATTATGAAGAAGGATTCGGATCGAGAGAGCGCTGCCGATACACGGTATGGCGGTAAATAATAACTGCCTTGCGGCCAAACTCGACCTTGAACGAATTGAAAGAGCAAGAAAGGACTGGAGCCTATGGCGGAACTGGTCAAAGCGAAGTTGATCGATCACGATGGCTTAGGCATCGATCTCAACGTATGCTTCAACCCCAAGGAATTTTCGGTCGAAAAACAGGTCCAGTGGACGCCCAAGGAAGGCTCGATCACCGATGAGCCGCCCGAGGAATTCGCCAAGCCGACACCAGCGACGCTGAACGTCACGCTGCACTTTGACACCTATGAGGATAAGACCTCGGTGGTCGATAAGTTCACCGGCAAGCTGGAGAAGCTGGCGCTCATCGTTCCTGATAAGAAACGACCGCCGCTGTGCTCGTTCATCTGGGGCAAGTTTGTGTTCCAGGGCGTGGTCGAATCTCTGTCGCAGAAGTTTACAATGTTTCTAAGCGACGGAACGGCTGTGCGCTGTGAAGCTACCCTCAAAATGAAGAAGGCCAGCCAAGCTCTTACCGGTAAGAAAGGTGGCGGGTAGTCCTATGCCGAACAGAATTACCGCTGCAAATATAAAAATCAAAGTTGCTGGCAAGGATGTCGATCCGAACCATATCACCAGCGTTGAGGTCCACTCGGATCTCAATCAGCCGGATATGGCCGATATCTGCCTATCGAACTTTGGTGACGCCGGTGGCGGCGGCGGCGGTGCCGGTGGCGGCGGGTTGGCGGGCATGCTGGGCGGACTCTTGGACCGTGTCGGTTCCGGCGTCTCTGCCACCCGCTTTAGCGCCTCGTTCCGCCTCGGTGACGATCTCGAAGTCCTGATGGGCCTGGAAGGCGAGGCCCCGCAGCTGGTGTACAAGGGCCTGGTGTCGGGCTCGCTGCCCGGCTTTGACACGCACCTGCCGGTGACGGTCAACGTCAAGGGGCTAAACAACCTGCACAAGCTCTCGCGCACCCGGAAGACGCGGACCTTTGTGAACCAGAAGGATCAGGACATCGTCTCGAAGATCGCGTCGGAAAACGGCCTATCGGCCAAGTTCGGCAAGTTCCCGCCGACGCTGATGCACGAACACCTGCACCAGTGGAACCAGACCGATCTCGAGTTTCTGCGTCTGCGCGCCAGCCGAACGGCCCGCAACCTGTGGGTCGATCTCGACAACAGCACGCTGTACTACGTCAAGTACGAGAAGGACCAGGGCCCCGTCGCTGAGCTGAACTACACCGAGGAAGGTGACAGCTCGCTTGAGAACTTCTGCCCGCAGTCGAACGCGGGTGCGCAGACCAAGACGGTCAAGGTCACCGGCTGGGATCCCGAGAAGAAGGCCAAGATCCTGGGCAACTACGATGCGCCGGCTTCGCCGCTGGGCTCGGAAATGGGCGCTTCGGCGTTCGGCGACAGCCCAGTGCTGACCATCACCGACGTCCCGGTGCGCACCAAAGAGGAAGCCGATCTGGTCGCCGAGTCGATCTGCACCGAGCGCAACATGAACTTCATCACCGGCACCGCGACGACGAAGGGCAATGCCAAGATCAAGCTGGGCACCATCGTCAAGCTGGTGACGGAAGATAAGCGCTTCAACGGCAAGTACTACATCTCGGGCGTGCAGCACTCGTTCTCGCACGGCGCGAGCGGCCTCGGCGGCGGCACCGGCATGGGTGGCTTCAAGACCACCTTCAAGTTCCAGCGCGACGCCGGCATGGGCTAGCCGGCCACCCGCCCTTGTTGGCCCGCCGTCGGTCGCCCGTCGCCTCGCCTCCCGCTTCCGCCCCTTCCCCCTGCTAGCGCGTCGTGTTCAACAGCGTCATCACCGACAGATACTGATGCACCATCAACAGATCGGCGCGTCCGTCGAGATTGACGTCGGCTACCTGCAGACTGGCGCTGGCCTTGGGGCCGGCGATGGCCTGGGGGGCCGTCGGAAACATGCGATTGGCAGCAGCGGGCAGCACGAACAGATCGCCGTATTGGTCGTAGTACACCAGGTCGGTCAGACCATCGCCGTCGAGGTCTCCCGCCTGCATCTCACGCGGCTCGGCCACAAGGTTCACTGAGACCGAGGCGGGGAAGCGGCCGCCGCCATCGCCGTAGAGCACGACGATGCGGTTCTTGCCCGTGGTCGCCACGGCAAGGTCGAGGTGCCCGTCGCAGTCAAAGTCTCCGACGGTGAGCCAGTAGGCGTATAGCTCGCCCGCCAGGCTGATGTCCTGGCGCATGAACGACGAGCTGCCGCTGTTGATGTAGACCTGTAGCTGGACATCGCCAGTGTTGAGCGCGGCGAGGTCCAGGGCGCCATCTTCGTTGAAGTCGCCAGCCGCGAGCACCGTCGCCGGGCGGGTGTTGGTCAGATTTACGCCGGTCGCTAGCTCGCCGCGGCCGTTGCCGTGGAGGACGGCCAGATCGCTCGCGCCTTGCTGCGTCGTCATGACATCGGATGCCCCATCGGCGTTGAAATCTCCGATGACAAACGCACCGGGCAGACCGCTGAGCGCACCGGTCGAGGTGCTGAGAAGCTGCCCGTCAGCAGCCGCCAGCGTGCAGCGGATTTCCTTGGCGGTGCGATTGCTGAGCAGATAGTCCGCGTGGTGATCGCCGTTGAAATCGACAAGCCGGATCATGCGCGGGGAGCTTCCAGCGCTGCCCATGGCGAGGGGGGCGAACTGGCCGTTGCCACTGCCGCGGAACGACCACAGCGTGGTGTTCAGGCTGACCGCCGCCAGATCGATCTGGCCATCGCTGTCGAGATCGCCGGTGGCGATGCTGGCCAGGTCGGCTCCGGTTCCGGTGGCCACGGGGAGCGACAGGTTCTGGAAGCTGGCCGGGGCGGTGCCGGTCCGCCAGGGGCTGCCGCAGCGCGGGGCCGCCGTGGCCTGGTTGACGGGCGAGACACAGCGCCCATTTCCAGAGTCGCACACCAGACCGGCCGGACACTGGATGAGACCGGCCTCGCAGCGATCGGGGTTGGGCACCAGGCTGCTGCTCCACAGAGCATCGCAACCGACGGTGCACAAGCAGGCAAGAGCCCATGCCAAGCGCATCTTACTTTCCTCCACGGCGAATCGTGTCGCGTCCCAGGATGATGCCCACCGTTCCGGCCACCGACAGGCCGAGCCCGATTCCCAGCAGCGCACCCCCTTTGCCCCCGGTGTCGAAGATCTGCGGGCAGAGCTCACCCGGGCCCGTCGAGCTGCCTGGCCCACAGCGCCCGTTGACGACCAGGGCCGAGACGCCGAAGCCCCCCAGGATGAAGCCGCTGCCCAGTGCTGCCAGGCCGCCATAGAACAGAATTTTCGAGCGCAGGCTCGGTCCGGCGGAAGCTGGCAGGCTGGGGCCGGTCGTCGGGGGAGGACTGGGGGGGCGGCTGGCCAGCGGCGCCGAGCCGGGCTGCAGCGTGAAATCCACGTTGCTTGGGCGACCTTCGGCGAGGTCTACGCTCCGTTGCTGTGGCAGGTGGCCGGGGGCCGAAGCGGTCAGCGCCAAGGAGCCGGGCAGCGGGGCGAGCCGCAGCGGCAAGTGGGCAAAGAGACGCTCGCCGACCTTCACCCGGGCTCCGGGGGTGCTGACCGTGACCTGCAGCCGGGCCCGCGGGCGCAGCCAGCCTTCGCGATAGCTCCGCAGCGCGGTCTGGACCACTCGCTCTTGCAGCTCGCCCTCGCTGCAGGCGTTGCAGGTCTGGCTGTGACTGGCCAAGCGGCGGCCAGCCACCAGATCGATGAACTCGGCCTGGATGGTGGTCTGCGGGCGCCCGGTGTTCCCCCCAGGCTCGATGCGCACCAGCAGCAGGCCAAGCGCATCGTTGCGACTGCCCAGATCCAGCTGGCAGGGCAGGGTGGACAGGCAAGACGCCAGCTCCTTGTTCCCCTGCAGCGCCTCGCTCTGCGAGAGCAGGAAGAGGCCTTCCTGGGCCGCTGCATCGCGCAGCGCTGAGAACGCTTTTTTATCCGGCAGACCGCTCTCGGCACTCCCCGACATCAGGGTCAAAAGCGGCGGTGGCGCCGAGGACAGCACGCTGCGGGCACTGGTGTTAAAGCGCACCTCGCTGTCAAACCCCGGGGTCAGCAGGACCGAGGTGCTGAGCTGGGCCTCACTGCCTTCGAGCGACACCGTGTGGGCACCGGCCGAGAGCTGCAGCGGACTGAGAAGGGGCAGCCAGCCGACCAGACGGTTGTCGACGCGCACCCAGGCACTCCGCGGGCCGATGATCTGGACCTCGACAAGTTGGATGCCCTGCGGGGGAGGCTCGTCAAGCAGCAGCTGAGCCAAGGCCTGTCGGCCAGGATTGGCTTCGCGATCGGGGTCTTGCAGGTAGCGCCGCATCAGAT
This sequence comes from Pseudomonadota bacterium, assembly GCA_035345735.1. Lineage (GTDB taxonomy): Bacteria > Myxococcota_A > Polyangia > Palsa-1104 > JAEUJZ01 > JAEUJZ01. The sequence continues at coordinate 11,867 of DAORCZ010000138.1, forward strand.
CGCGAGCCAGAAGCCCTTGTCCCTGCGCCCGCGCGAGCCGTCCGAGGTAGTACAAGAGCTCGGGACGGACCTCGGCTCCGTAGGCACGCAGGAAGCTCTCCTCGGCCTGACTGAAGCGACCGGCGGCGAGGGCCGCGAGGCCAGTTTCTAGGCGATCTTCGGCGTTGACCGCGGACGGCTTGCCGGTCGCGTGGTGCGGGCGGGCGCCGGCCGGAGGCTTGTCTTTTTTGCGGTGGCTGCGTGCCTGGGCGAGGGGCGCACCGAGCAGCCAAGCCAGTGCCCACAGCGCAAGGAGCAGGCCAAGGCCGCCTGGGCGACGCGGCGGCCGCGTCATGGGCACTGCCCCACCTCGGTTTGTTGGCCGGCGGTGACGTTGACCATGCGGGTCTCGCCATCGACCTTGAGCATGTGTCGTCCGGGGGGCACCCACTCGACGCGCTTTTTGCAGCGGCCCTTCTGCTCGCGCAGGATGACCACGGTCCCCAGCTTGCTCTTCAAGCCGCTGAGCGCTTGGTTGATGGCATCGCGGTGGCTGCTCGGACCGCCCTTGCCCTGCAGCTCTTTGGCTTTTTCGTACTCAGCGGCGGCATCGGCCAGACGGCCCTGCTGGTTGTAGATCTCACCGACGCTGAAGGTGGCGTCATAGACAACACGAGTGCAGGCTCCGCCGGTCTTTTTTCCGCCGCGTGAGCAGGTGCTGGCGGCGCGCGACAAGAGCTTGATGG
>DAORCZ010000139.1:0-12586 GCA_035345735.1 Pseudomonadota bacterium
GATCAGGATGCGAAAGCGCTCACGGTCGGGCAGCGGCGCGGCGAGCAGGCTTGGCTCGACGTGAAGCTCAGCTGCGCTCGTGCTCGCAATCGGCGCGGTCGCCGGAGAGTCAATTGGCCCGGCGGTGGGTGACGGCGGCGTGGGCTCAGGCAGGGCAATGGCCTGGGCCGCGCCAGCCGGCGCAAGCGGCAGGGTGAACGAAAACACTGAACCGACCCCGACGGTGGACTTCACTCGCAGCTCGCCGCCGTGCAGGTGCACAAGCTTGCGGCTGATGGCCAGCCCCAGGCCGGTGCCGCCGCTCTCGCGCACGGCCGTGCCGTCAACCTGACTGAACGACTCGAAGATGCGCTCGTGCTCGCGTTCGGGGATGCCGACACCGGTGTCCTCGACAGAAATTTCGAGCTGCCCGCCGACGCTGCGGGCGGTGACGGCGACTAACCCCTGCGGCGTGAACTTGACGGCGTTGCCGACTAGGTTGGTGAGGATCTGCTGCAGTCGGTTCTCGTCGGCGAGGACCAGCGGACAGGGATCAGGCAGCTGATTTTCGACGCGCAGCGCTCGTCCCTGACACAGCGGGCGGACCAGCGAGAGAACGAGCTCGGTCACGACGCGGGGATCGACGGGCCGCGGCTGCAGGCTGAGGTGGTCGTAGCGCAGCTTGGCAAAGTCGAGCAGATCGTTGACCAAGCTGGCCAGGCGGCGACCGCTGGCGATGATCAACGACAGGTGCTCGCTGACGCGAGGCGCGGGCAAGTTCGGCTGGGTGCGCAGCGCTTCGGCCAGGCCAATGATGCCGGACAGCGGGGTGCGCAGCTCGTGGCTGGTGTTGGCCAGGAACTCGTCCTTCATGCGGTCGATGCGCGATAGCTCGTGGTTCTTGCGATCGAGCTCGCTGGCCAGCGACTCGGCGTGGCGACGGGCGCGGGCGTTGTTCACGGCCAGCACGAAGGCCTGCGCAAAGATGAAGCTGAACATGCCGAAGTGCTCGGCAACGAAGGTGTGGATGATGCGGTTGACGTGCAGCACGTCGTTGATGGTGGCGACGACCAAAAGCAGCGTGCCAAGCGCGATCAGCTGCGCGGTCTCGCGGCTCTGGCTGGAGCCCTTTCGCAACGCGCCCGCCAGGCAGTAAAGGACGTAGAGCGCGACCACCACGACGCTCTTTTCCACCAGGCGCAGCGACGCCGCGGCGAGCTCCATGGGCAGCACGATCATCCACAGGCAGCTCAGGCCGAACAGCGCGCCGATGAAAAGGGCGATGCGACGGTCAAACTGCCCGGGAAACAGCGCGCGCAGATACCACACGAACATGGGCACCGCGGCGTACAGGCTCACGTACTCGATGCGCTGCTGCAGCGCCCAGGCGCGCCCCGGGGGCCAGGCGTCACCGGCCAGTGCCGCTTCCAGAAAGCCGTGTAGCGTCAGCTGGCGACTGGCGATGAAGATGCAGAACAGGCCAAAGAAAAACGGCGCCGTCTCGCTGCGCCGCAGGATGAACATCGCCAGGTTGTAAAGGCCGATGACCAGCGAGATGCCGATGATGATGAGCTGCACCTGCTCGGCGGAGCGCTGCTCGGCGCGCAGCACCGATTCGCGACCGATGCTCAGCGCATAGTTGATCGAGCGATCGGGGATGGCGCGGCTGCCGCCGTAGAGAAAAATTTCGACGTCCTCGGTCGTGGCGGGGGCGACGGGCGGCGGGATGTGCAGCACGCGCAAGACGTTCTGCTTGCTGGCTGCGGTCTGCGACAGGTCGAGGCTGACGCGACCGGCGAACAGGTCAGGCATGGCTGGTTGGCCGCGCCCATCGCGAGCGCGGACGATGAACGGACGCTTCAGGGTGACGGCGCGCAGCGCCCAAGGATCGTCGGGCTTGCCGCGCGGCAGGCGCAGGCGCAGGCGCAGCGTCAGCACGCCGGTGGTCGACATGCTGCGACCATCGGCCAGGCGATGTCCGGCCCAGGTCTCCCCGGGCCCCATGCGATCCTGCGTCGGGCCGGGCAGTCCCGGTGGCAGCGAATCGGGATCACGCAACTCGCCCCAGTACAGCTCCCAGTCGCCGAGCAGGCGGATGCTGCCGGCCGAGAAGTCGATGCCTGATAAATCGAGGAAGCCGTGCTCCGCACGTCGCGGCTCGCTGGTCGGGCTGCAGGCGGCAAACAGGAGCAGGCACAGGGCGAGCAGCCAGCCCGTCGGCTGCGCTGCAAGGGCAGGCGGGTGCAGGGGCCGGGCGGGGGCGATTACAGCAGCGACCCGGATGCGCTCCCCCTAGCTCAGCAGGACGCCGAGGCGGGCCAGGGCGGCAAGCTGGGCCCGGATATCGTCAGCAAGCGGGGTCTCAGCGGGGTCGCTACCCAGTGGGCCAGCGCTGCCCTCGGGAAGGGCGAGCCGGCCAGTCTGCGAGAGCGAGTACAGGGCCGAGGTCAGCGCCGCGAGGTCGCGCGTGCCGTCGAGAAGAGGCAGGAGAGCCCGGCACAGCGGCTCGACGCTGAAGCTGTCGTGAAACAGCGTCGTCAGCTCGTCGCCGCGGCCTACCTGCCGGCGAGTAAAGCCGCGCGCCGTGGGGAGGAGGCTTGGGCTGCTAGCGATGGCAGGAGCGTAGGCGTGCAGGGACAGGGCCTGCGGACTCTCAGCCGATGCGCGCAGCACAAACTTGGCCAGGATCTCGCTGTCGGCGCTCTCCAGGGCCTCGGGCGAGCCTAGCCGTGCGGCAGCCGCCTGACACAACGTCTGAAACTCGATCGCGCTCGGCGCTCGTTCGGCCAGGATGGCCAGCGCCGCCTTGGTCAAGGGATGGCTGGTTCGCAACACCGGCCCGCTGCCGATGACCGGGCTGTACGCAAAGTCGGCCGGCCCCTCGCTTCCGAGGCTGAGAGCGTGCGGCGCCTCCAGGCGGCAGCTGACAAACAGGCCGTGCAAATCGGCAAGCTGCGGCTCGGGACGCACCGCGACCTCGGCGTGACAGAGCAGGCTCTGGCGGAAGGTGCGCATGCGCGCGAAGTCGCTGTACTGCTGTAGATCAAGCGGCGTATCGACGCTGGCCAGCAAGCGAGGCAGTACATCGACCGGCAGCGAGCGCGGCAGACCCCCGCGATCCTCGGAGTCTCCCAGGTAGCGCAGACCAAAGCGCGTCGCGTGGTTGACGAAACTGCTGAAGTACACCGGCGTGCTGGTGTCGCCGATCACGTCGTAAAGCAGGACCGGATCGCGCCAGATGCCCAGGTTTTCTAGGTTGCAGGCGAAGTCGCGGGCGTAGGCACCAATGAAGCGCGCGGCATCGCTGTCTTGTCCGGTCGTGAGCAGCGGCAGGAGCCGGGTGCCATCGATCGCTTTCTCCAGTCGCTCGGCGGGGGTGGCGGCGCCGCGGATATGGAACGACAGAAAGTCGCGCAGCACCTGCATCAGGCGCCAGCCCGGCTGCAGGTTGTAGCTGACGAACAGCACGCCAGAGCGGGCCAGGTGCCGTCGAGCAATCGCGAACAGCCGATCCTGCACCGGCCGCGGTACCCACGAATAAAAGCCGTGCGCGATGATGAAGTCGAACTCGCCCAGCGTCGCTTCGCCGGGGGCAATGGCCAGCAGATCGGCCTGCTTGAGGGTGATGTTTTTCAGCCCCAGCGCCGTGATCTCGGCCTGGCCCATGGCGATGTGGCGGCCCGACAAATCGATGCCCAGGCACTGCGCACCTGGCAGGCTCTCGGCGATGGCGATGAGGTTATTGCCGTCGCCACAGGCGATCTCCAGCACGCGGCAGTGCTCGACGTCGGGGATCTTCAGGCCGGCGAGCTTGGCCACGACGGCCATGCGGCTGGGGTGACTGTCGGTGCAGGGGCGGCCGTGGTACGGCTGGGCATCGTAGGCCGCAAGCTGCGCCTGCGACTCAGGAGACACAGGGGGCATAAGATCCGATGTTATCCGGTTCTGCTCGCCGACGGTACGTCTGCGAAGTGCGCGGCTCTGCGAGACGCGGCGGTGCCGTGGTTGGGCTTAAAGCGGGGTGATCAGGCCGGTGCTGTTGCACTCGCCTGCGGCCGGGCTGAGCTCACCTTCCAGCACCAGGTCGCCAGAGAGGCTGTTGAGGTGAATCCGACCCACGCCGCCACCGCCGCCCGCGCTACCATCGCCGGGGGAGCCGCCGGCATCGCTACCGGCGAGGGTGCTGCCGGCCCCTCCCGCGCCGCCGAAGCGCATCCCGGTGCCGCCCGCGGCAGGCTGGCTTGAGAGCAGCGCCGAGGTGCCATCGACGCACACCTGCCCGCCGTTGATGCCGCCGGCCCCGCCTCCGCCGTTGGCGGCCAAGACCGCTCCCGCCCGGATGGCGATGCGTGGCGCTTCGATGAGGAGGGTGCCGCCGCCGCCGCCGCCGCCGCCGCCGTCGTTGTAGTTCAGGCCGCGATCCCCCTGCCCGCCGCCGCCGCCGACCTGGATGCCGCTAGGCGCGGTTGTGCTGGAGCTTACGATGACCCGGGTCTGCGACACGATCTGCACCGCGCCGCCGCCGCCGCCGCCGCGCTGACCGGTGTCGCCAGTCTGTGAGCCGGCGCCTCCTGAGCCGCCGCCGCTGCCGCCGCACAGCCGGACCGGTGAGGAGGTGAGGTAGGCGAGGCCACCCGTGCCGATCGCCCCGCCATCGCCGGGATCGCCCCCCCGGCCGCCATGGCCGCAGCCGCCGCCGCCGCCGCCGCCGCCTTCGTTGTTGGCACCGCCGATTCCGTATCCGGGTCCGCCGCCGCCTGGACCTTCCCCGCGCGTGACCACGCGGACGTAGGCGCCGGCAAAACCTCCGGGGCCGGCACAGCGGGGATCGCTGCATTCGGCCTGGCTGCCACGCGCGTCGAGCAGCCCCTCGATCTTGATCGCGCCCGGGGCGATCAGCGCCAGGGCCCGCGAGCCGGTGACGCGAACGCGGATGCCATCGGGAATGTCGATGCGCAGGAAGCTGAAGACCCCGATACCGACCATCCGGCCGCCGCCGCAGTCAGTCGGCTCGATCTGGCGATAGACGACATCGGAAATGGGCTGTTTGTCGGCCAGCGTGACGATGGTGCCGTCGTCGGTGTTGATCACCAGATCCTGCGCCGGGCTCAGCACGCCCTGGGCCTCGCCGAACCACGCCGGGTCGATGCCGTTTTCGGGCACGAAGCGGGTTCGCTCTGCCCCTCCCTCCACACAGCGGGTCCCGCTGGGGTCGCAGATCAGCGGCTCCAGGAACGGTCGCCAAAGGCCGCCACAAGCCGGAAGCAGGCTCAAAACGACGGCCGCAAGCGTCAGCCGACCCGGTCTGCCACGCGCTTGCTCCCGGCGCCGGCGCGTGCCCGGTGCGGTTGTCGCCGTCGTCCGAAGTCGCTCAGCCACATGCGGTTCTCTGTCCTCATTCGACCCTGTGACAGCTCTCACCGGAATAACCTCCCCGCGCCTGCGGCCCCTGCGCTCCGCCCACGCTCGACCTGGGGGCTGGGGTCGGCACGCTCCCTCGGATCATCTTAACAGGGTGGCTGTGCGGGCTGGCGCGGAGCATGCGATAATGACGACGCCTTGCCGCAGCTCACAGCAGGCTGCCAGGGCCGCCGGCTTTGATGAAGCGACTCCCTCTCCATGCCGCAATCTTGACCGTCCTTCTGTCGCTCTTGCGACCAGGGGCAAGCGTTGCCGAGTCGGGCTCTGCAAAGGGGCTGTCTTCGAGTGCGACGCAGCTTATCGAGTCGGCGACTGCGGCGATCGCGGCGGCGAACTATCCGGCGGCCTATCAGGCCTTGGTCACGCTGTATCCGCAGGCGCCGGCCCAGGCGACCTACTACCTGGCCCGGCTGGCCGCAGCCGAGGGGCAGGCGGTGGCGACGCGCGATCTCTTGCGGCGCTTCCTGGCTGACCAGAGCCTGGAGGCCGCTGATCCGCTGCGGGGCGAGGCGCAGACCCTGCTTAGCAGCCTGCCCAATCCCGAAGCGGGTGAGGTCAGCGTGGGGGCTCCGCGCGGCGCGATGATTCAGCTCGATGGGCGCCTGGTGGGCACGCTGCCGCTGTCGCTGCCGCTTCTGGTCGCGACCGGCATGCATCGCCTGCAGGTCAGCCTGGGGCGCTGGCGAGCCGAGAGCTCGTTTCAGGTTCGCACCGCGCGCAGTGTTGAGCTGCGCTTCAAGTCGGGCTCTGACCTGGCAGTTGTCTCGCGGCCGGCCGTGGTGCTGCTCTGCGACGAGTACAGCGACGAAGCAAGCGCCAGTAGCGAGCCGCTGACGCACGCCGTCGAGGCCGTGGTGAAGCATGAAAACTTCGCCGTCCTGTCGCGGCAGGTCGCGCTGGCCTACGCCCCCGATATCGCCTCCTGCGAGCCGCCGCCACAAGACCAGATGTCGGCCAGCGAAGCGCGGGCTGCCTGCTGCGCGGCGCTGGCTCAGCGCTTCGCCATCGAGCGCACGCTGCACATCCAGCTCAGCCAAAAGAGCGGCAAGTGGAGCGGCGAGCTAGGCCTGCGCGAGCCCGACGTCGAGGGCGAGGTGCGCGGCGGCGACTTCACCTGTGATGGCTGCGGCACCAAAGAAGCCGGTCAGCGCCTAAGCGATGCGCTCGGCAAGCTGTTTGTGCAGGCCGATCAACAAGGCCGCGGCAGCCTGCAGATCGGCAGCACGCCCCCCGGGGCCGAGGTCGTCCTGGCTGGGCGTCTCGTCGGCAGCACGCCGTATGCGCGCAAGATCTGGGCTGGCTCGTATGCCGTCGAGCTGCGGCGGCCGGGCTACACCTCGGCGAGCCAGTCGGTGAGCGTGGTCGCCGATCAGCCTACCAACCTGAGTCTCGATCTGCAGCCGGAGCAGGCCGTGGCCTCCCCGTCCGCTATCGTCGGCCCCCCCCGACGCCCTATTTGGCGGATTGCCGCCGGAGCTGGGGGCATCGCGGCCGGTGTCCTGATGCTGGGGTTTGGCATCAGCGCGCTATCGGTCAACGGCACCTGTTCGCTGGATGGCCTGCCGGCCTGCGATGGCCTGTATCGCACCGGCCCGGTCGGAGGCGCGCTGATTGGCATCGGTGCAGCCCTGATGGTCGGCGGCGGAGTGCTGATCGCCTGGCCCCCCGCAAAGTCGAAGTAGTCGAGCGCCGAATCGTCCGCCGAATCGCCCGCCGAATCGTTTAGAGCGAGGCGCCCTGGGCTGCCCCTGGGGTCTGCGCCTCGCGCTGGATCTGTTCCAAGACCTGCTGTAGCTCGCGCAGGACCGCGGCATCGAACGCGGCGGGCAAGATGCGGACCCGGACCTGGCTGCCGACCACCTGCGGCCCCAGGCTGGCGATGGCGAGCTTGGCCGCGTCACTCAGCCGATCGCTCTGGGGCCGCCGGATGCCAGCCGCGGCTTTTTCGGCCTCGCCGGGTTGGGAAAACAAGAGCTGCAGCTGGATCTGCGGTCGGGCGGGGTCTTCGCCCATCGTGGCGATGTAGCCGCTCGACGCCACGCCCAAAAGACGACTCGTCATATCGGCCGTCGAGATCATCCAGATGCCGGCCCCCGGCGCGACCTGCGACAGCAGCCCCAAAAGCTCGGACTGCTGCGCCAGTCCGCCCGTGCGCTGCAGGAAGGCTTCGACCAGCGGACGCTCGTCGTGGAACAGCACCCACTCTTCCCCGACCCAGCCCACGAACATGTCGCGTCCCGACGGGCCGGTCATCTGGCTCAGGGCGCCCCGCCGCTTCACCATCACCTCACGGCCCAGCGTCGCGAAGAAGGCGACGGCGCAGGCCTCGAAGGCCTCGCGCCCCAGGCGTCCGTGAAAGACGTTGATCGATGGACCGGCCGAAGGCAGGGTCACCATGTACTGCGCATCGATGCGAGGCCGCAGCTCAGCGACGCAGGGCGGGACCGGCAGCGGCGAGCGTTCGAGGAAGCGCAGCAGGAACGACAGGTCGCCGCGGAAGTAGGCCAGGTCGCGAACCCCGCCCGGAAACCAGGCGATGGGCGGAATGCGCGGATCAAGCCGAGCGCTGGCCGGCGGCGGCGGGCCCAGCGACGACGGCGGCGATGGGGCAGGCGGCGGATCGACCCGGGCTGGCACAGCCGGCCGGCACGCCACCGGCAATAGAAAGAGGAGCAGGCAGTGAGCGATCCGCATGCCGACATCCTCGACACCTCGCCGGCCGCTGTCTAGCCAGCGCCCTGCGTCGTTCGGGGATCGCAGGCCGGCCGTGCCGCTCAGGTTCTCCCATCCGCTGTGTTAGCGTGCCGCCATGTGGCGCAAGCTGGCTTGGCCCCTCGGAATCGTCGGGCTCTTGATCCTTCTTCTCTTCGCAGGGGCGCTGATCAAGCTCGGACCGCGCTTTGTGTTTGGCATCCTGCGCTACGACACGCGGCGCGAAGGCGAGCTAAAGGTCGGCGACCACGCCCCCGATGTCCGGCTGCGGGCCCTCGACGGCACGTCTGAGGTTGCGCTGTCGTCGAAGATTGGTCGGCGACCGCTGGTGCTGATCTTCGGCAGCTTTACCTGACCGCCGTTTCGACGCTCGGTCGAGCGTCTGCGCCACATCTTCCAGCGCTACCAGGGGCAGGCCGAATTCCTGACCGTCTACATTCGCGAGGCGCATCCCTCGGACGAGTGGCAGATGGACGACAACGAAAAAGAGAGCGTCTGCTACGTCCAGCCGCGCAGCACCGACGGTCGCCTGGCGATCGCCAACGACTTCGTCACCCGCTTCCACTACGACCTGCCGCTCGTCGTCGATCCCATCGAAAATCCCGCCGACCGGCTCTACGCCGGCTGGCCCGAGCGCCTGTACATCGTCGATGAGCACGGCGTCATCGTCTACAAGGGCCAGACCGGCCCCTTCGGCTTCCACCCCGAAGAGGTCGAGGCCTGGTTGGCGGCGCACGCTCCGACGAGCGGCGCATCGGCCCCAGCGGCGCAGCCTTAGCGGCGCGCATCCGCGAAAAAGTGGGGAGCCCGTCTTGGGGGCAGGGGACTGAGCGGAGCGAGGGGGAGCGAGGCGGGCAGACGACCGGGACTAGGCCGCCCGCTGGGCCTGACGGCGGCGACGTGCGAGCAGCAGGCCGAAGAGCGGCAGCAGGCCCAGGGCGGGCAGGCCCGAGCCGGCCGGGGTCGGACGCGCGGTATAGCTGCAGCCGCGCATCTCGGCGGGGTTCTCGGTCGCTGAGGCTTCCTCAGCGCTTAGGCTCTTCGCATCGACGGCGCGAGCCGGGGAGGCCGTCGTCGCGCCCGGCGTCGCATCCGTCGCGGCGGGGCTGCCTGCAGTCGTGCCGGTGGTGTCCGGCGTGCTCGTCGGGTCGTTGCTGCCCGGGGCGCTAGGCTGGCTGGGGTCCGCGTTCTTGCCGTCGCCCGCCGGGCTGCCCAGGGTGAAGGACAGCACGCTGCCGTAGGCCAGGCCCTGCGCGTTCTGGGCCGCGGCGCAGTAGTAGTACGTGGTGCCAGTCTGCAGACCCGAGACAACTACGGAGTAGGGCACCGGCGCCCCCGCCTTGGCCAGGCTGGGCGTGTAGAACGCGTCGGCGCGGACGCCGAAGCTGTCGTCGCAGCGCTCGGGCTTGGTGCTGCCGTAGCGGAACCAGGCCGTCACGCCCTCGCCGTTCGCCGTCGCGGCGCCGTTGAGCACCGCCGAGTCACCGCTCAGATCGCTGGCCTTTTCCGTCGTGACGGTCGGCGGCGCGGCCCCCGTCACCAGCGACAGCACCTTGCCGAAGCGGACCCGGTCTCCGGCGCCGGCGATGGCGCAGAAGTAGTAGGTCGTATTCGGCTGCAGGCCGGTCAGTTTCTGGGCGTAGCTCACCGGCTTGCTGCCCGCGCCCAGGTCGCTGCCCAGCACGCGGCTCTCGGGAGTGCCGCTCTCGGCGTCAGTGCTCGGGATCTCGGGCAGGCGCAGACCGAAGCGATCGTCGCAGGCCGTCGGCTCCTTGGTGTCGTAGCGGAACCAGCCGCGGGTCGGCTGACCGCCGGGGTTGGCGGCGGCGTTAAGGACCGCCGACTCGCTGCCTAGCTCGCTCGCCGGCTTGGTGACGACCGGGCTATCGGCCGTCGGGCTGCCCCCACCCGGCTCGGTCGGCTTGATCGACGAGCTAGGCGGCGTGGTGAACGACAGCACGCTGCCCAGCGTCGTGCCGTAGGCGCTGGAGGCAATGGCGCAGAAGTAGTACGTCGTCGCCGGCGCCAGGCCCGAGATGGCCTCGGCAAACGGCGTGGCCGTGGTGCCGCCACCCAGAGACGTACCGCCACTTACCGGCGTGCGCGTGCCGAACACGTCGTTGCAAGCGCCGGGGTTGCTGGTGCTGTAGCGGAACCAGGCAATCGTCGAGTTGCCGTTCGGATTGCCCGAGCCATTGAGCGTCGCCGTGGTCGCGGTGACCGGCGTCGCGGCCAGCGTGTTCACCGAAGGCGGCATCGGCGCCGTGAACGAGCGCACCACACCGAAGGCGGTACCCACCGCGTTGCTGGCGATGGCGCAGTAGTAGTAGGTCGTGCCCGGCGTCAGGCTGGGGGCCGGGTACTGGTAGGACACCCAGCTTGCGCCGCCACCCAGCGTCGTGCCACCCGTCGCCGGGACGCGCGTGCCGAAGGTGTCGTTGCAGGTGCCGGGGCTGGTCGTCGCCATGCGGAACCAGGCGGTGGTCGCCGCGCCGTTGGGATTCGCCGACCCGTTCAAGGTGATGGCGATGCCCGTCGCGCCGTCGGTGCTGACCGTCGGCGGGCTGGCCGGCGTGGTGAACGACATCAGCGAGCCCAGGCCGGTACCGTAGCTGTTGCTGACGATGGCGCAGTAGTAGTAGGTCACGCCCGGCGACAGGCCGGTGATGGCCTGACCGAACGGCACCTTGGCCGTGCCGCTGCCCAGGTTGGCGCCGCCGCTCGACGGGGTGCGCGTGCCGAAGCTGTCGTTGCAGGTACCCGGGCTGGAGGTGCTGTAGCGGAACCAGCCCTGCGCCGTCGCGCCGTTGGGGTTGCCGGTGCCGTTGATCGTCGCCGTCGTCGAGGCCACGCTCGTCGCCGCCTCGGTGGTGGCGGTGGCGGGGGCGGCCGTCGTGAAGGTCAGCACGTTGCCGAACGCCGTGCCCTCGCTGCTCTGCACGATGGCGCAGAAGTAGTAGGTGGTGGCCGGCGACAGGCCGGAGATGGCCTGCTGGTACGGCTGGTCGTAGACGTCAGCGCCCAGGCCGCTGCCGCTTGCCGTCGGTGCGCGCGAGCCGAACTTGTCGTCGCAGGCGCCGGGGTTGGTGGTGGCGTAGCGGAACCAGCCGATGGCGCTGGCGCGGTTCGGATTGCCTGAGCCGTTGAGGTAGGCCGAGTTGGTCGTGATGTTGCTCGCCGCCGTCGTCAGGGCCGTCGGGACGGTCGGCGTGGTGAAGCTCTGCACGGCGCCCCAGGCGGTGCCTACGCTGTTCTGGCCGAGGGCGCAGAAGTAGTAGGTGGTGTTGGCGGTGAGGCCGGTGATGGCCTGCGAGAACGGCACCGTGGTGTTGCCAGCGCCGATGCTGACCCCGCCCATGGCCGGGGCCCGCGTGCCGAAGGTGTCGTTGCAGGTGCCGGGGCTGGCCGTGCTGTAGCGGAACCAGATCGACGTGGCGTCACCGCCCGGATTGCCCGAGCCGTTGAGCACGGCGGTGGTCATCGTGAAGCTGGCGCCGTAGCCCGTGCTGATCGTCGGGCCCTGGGCTGGCGTCGTGAAGTTGCGGACGCTGCCGTAGCCCATGCCGTAGCCGTTGCTGACGATGGCGCAGTAGTAGTACTTGGTGCCCGGCAGCAGACTGCCGATGCTCTGGCTGTACGGGACGCTGACCGTGCCCGGCCCCAGGTTGACGTAGCTGGAGCTGGGCACGCGAGTGCCAAAGCTGTCGTTGCAGGTACCGGGGTCGACGTTGCTGTAGCGGAACCAGCCCTGCGTCGAGGCGCCGTTCGGGACGCCCGCGCCGTTGAGCGTCGCTCCGGTCGGCGCGATGCTGCTGGCGGCGCCGGTGTCGGCGGTCGGGGCCGAGGCCGTGGTCCAGGAAAGTACGGACCCGAAGGCGGTGCCCTCCGTACTGGCCACGATGGCGCAGTAGTAGTAGGTCGTGTTCGCCGACAGCCCGCTGATGCTGACCTGGAACGGCTGGTCGTAGATGTCGGCGCCCAACGACTGCGCGCCGCTAATCGGTGCCCGCGAGCCGAACTTGTCGTCGCAGGCCGCCGGCTTGGTGGTGGCGTAGCGGAACCAGCCCTGGGTATAGGCGCGGTTCGGGTTGCCGGTGCCGTTCAAGTAGGCCGAGGTGTCGAGGATGTTGCTCGCCGGCATCGTCTGCACCGTCGGCGAGCCCGGGGTGATGAAGCTCTGCACGCTGCCCACCACCATGCCCATCGAGTTCTGGGCCAGGGCGCAGAAGTAGTAGGTGGTGTTGGCGGTGAGGCCGGTGATCGGCTGCGTGAAGCTGGTGTTGCTGGTGCCCGAGCCGACGGCCGAGCCGCCCATGGCCGGGGCGCGCGTGCCGAAGCTGTCGTTGCAGGTGCCGGGGCTGGCCGTGCTGTAGCGGAACCAGCCGGTGGTGGCATCGCCACCCGGATTGCTGATGCCGTACAGCGTGCCGGTGGTGCGCGTCAGGTTGCCGGCGCCATTGGTGCTCACCGTCGG
>DAORCZ010000140.1:0-12548 GCA_035345735.1 Pseudomonadota bacterium
TGAAGCGACCTCCCTGCTAGCCTGCAAGAGGGGGCCCGGTATGACTTTCGGCATCTGTGCCACGCGGCCTCCACAAGGGGGGCTCATGACACTGCTGATCGCGGTCACGCTGGTGACCGGCATCCAGACCGGCAATGCTTCGCGCTACGGCTACGTCGGTGACACCATGGATCAAGTCGGCTCGTTTGCCTGCCAGCGCCGGCTGGAGATGCGCTACGGCCGCCGCGGCTTTCGCGAGCTACGTAGCCGCGGCGTCGCCCACCGCACCCTGCCCTGCGGCACCCGCATCGGGGTCTGCCTGGCTCGCACTGGAGTGTGTATTCCTGCTTACGTTGTCGATCGCGGCCCATGGGGCACTTTGAACCGCAAGGGCGAGTGGCACCAGCGCACCGGGCGGCTGCTACCCGGGGAGCACTACCGCGGCGAGCTGGATCTTTTGCCCGGCGTCTTTACGCCGCTTGGCCTGGTCGGGATCGAAAAGGTCCTGTTCTGGCCCATGCCCGAGAGCCCAAATCCGCCCGAGCCTCCCACCGTCCGCCCACGCGCCAGCTAGTCGTGTCCGCCCAGCACCCCGGCGGGCGCCCGGACGCCGTGCTCGCCCCCGCAGCGAAAGCCCAATGCCCTAAAATTGAGGCCATGGTGCCTGACGCCAGGACTCCTGCGACGGTCCGCCTGACGAGCCCCGAGTTCATTGCCGATCCCTACCCGACGTACGCCTGGCTACGCCAGCACGCCCCGGTCTATTTCAGCGAGGACTGGCAGGGCTTTGCCCTCACACGCTATGCCGACGTCCTTGCCGGTCTGCGCGATCCGCGGCTGTCGGCGCAGCGCGTTCCGTCGGGCGCAAGCCAAAGTTCGCAGGCGATGCGCGAGCGGCTGGAGCCTAGCCTGCGCTTCTTTGCCCGCTGGGCGCTGTTCGCCGATCCACCGGAGCACACCCGGCTGCGCGGCCTGCTGAACCGCGCCTTCTTGCCCAAGCTGATCGAAGCGATGCGACCGCGCCTGCAGGAGCTTGTCGACGATCTGCTGTCCGGGCTGCGGGCCCCAGGCTCGCCTGAGGACCGGCGGGCAGAAGCTTGGGCCCCACGCGACATCGACGCCATCGCTGGGCTGGCGGCACCGCTGCCGATGCTGGTGATTGGCGAGATCCTCGGCCTGCCACGGCAGGACTGGCCGGCGCTCAAGCCCTGGTCGAACGCGCTGGCGGCGTTTCTGGGCGCGCGACAGAAGCAGCCCGCCGTCTTGGAAGGGCTGTGCGATGCGATCAACGAGCTCGATCGCTACTTTCGCGCCCACATCCGCGCCCGCCGGCAGGCCCCCCCGCGCGAGGATCTGCTGCAGGCGCTGCTCTCGGCCGAAGAGCAGGGCGGCCTGCTCAGCGAGGACGAGCTGGTCGCCACCTGCGGCCTGGCGCTGTTCGCCGGCAACGAGACCACCGGCGATCTGATCGGCAGCGCGATCTGGCTTTTGACCCAGCATCCGAGCGTGCAGGCAACCCTGCGACAGCGACCCGAGGCCATCCCCGCCTTCGTCGAAGAGGCGCTGCGCCTGGAGAGCCCCGTGCAGCGCACCGGTCGCGTGGCGGTGCAAGACTTCACCCTGCACGACACGCTGATCCGCCGGGGTCAGCGCGTATGGCTGATGATCGGCTCGGCCAGTCGCGATGAGGCGCAGTTTCCCCATCCCGACACCCTCGATCTCGATCGCAGTGACAGCCGCCACTTGGCCTTTGGCTACGGCACGCACTTCTGCGTCGGAGCCGCCCTGGCGCGGCTGGAAGCGCAGCTTGCCATCGCCAGCCTGCTACGCATCCTGCCGAGCTTCACCCTGGATCCGACGCAGGCGCCGCTGCGCATCGACAACCTGATGGTCCGCGGCTTCAAGCGCCTCCCCCTGCGACTCCCGTCCGACGACATCCTGGCTGGAAGTTCCGGCCGCTAAAGCTCAGCGGCGCGGAGCCTGAACAGCGGCCACAGCGGGGTTACCCAGGCTGCGTGTAGTTGCGCGGCTGTGACGTGCCTAGGCGGGCCCACGCCGGACACCGGGGTAAGGTCCGGCCGAAGCTCCGCCGCGACGGAGCCTGGGGGGGTAGCAGGTCCGGCGAGCAACGCCTCTGCGCCCGCGGTCCCCTCGGAACCCCGGACCGGACAGGGACGCCATAGACCGGGCCAGCCGAGGAAGAGTATGTTGAAGCTGCGATGAGGTTCGTCTCAGAGGCTCCGCCGTGGTGGCAACGCACGACGGTCTATCAGATCTACCCACGCTCGTTTTTCGACAAAAACGGCGACGGCATCGGCGATCTGCCCGGCATCCTCGACAAGCTCGACTATCTGCGCGATCTCGGTGTCGAGACGCTGTGGCTGTCCCCGTTTTTTAAGAGCCCGCAGCGCGATGTCGGCTACGACATCAGCGACTACTACGACGTCGCGCCGGAGTACGGCACACGCGACGATGTGCGGCGGCTCCTCGATGCGGCGCACTCACGCGGGCTGCGCGTCATCCTCGACATGGTCTTGAACCACACCTCGGATCAGCACCCGTGGTTTGTCGAGTCCCGCGCTAGCCGCGACAACCCGCGACGCGACTTTTACATCTGGCGCAAGGGCCGACGCAAAGGCGGGGGGGCTCCGCCGAACAACTGGCGCTCGCTGGTCGGTCAGCGCGGCTGGCACTACGACGCCACCACCGACGAGTGGTACTTCGCCAGCTTCCTGCCGTTCCAGCCCGACCTCAACTATCGCAACCCCGCGGTGCAGCAGGCCATGCTCGACATGGTGCGGCACTGGCTGGCCCAGGGCTTCGACGGTCTGCGGCTGGATGTGTTTCACGCGCTGTTCAAAGACGCCGAGTTCACCGACAACCCGATGTCGTCGCGCCTGCTGCCCAGCGAGGACAATCCCGACGGCTTCCTGCAGGCCTTCAGCAACACCCTGCACCACCCCGACACGATGGTGTTTGCGCGCAAGCTGCGTCAGGTGGTCGATGAATTCAAGTCGCCGACCCGCTTCCTGGTGGGCGAGGTCTTCGGCTCGGCCGAGACGCTGCGTCGCTATTCCGAAGGCGGCGATGGCCTGCACACCGTCTTCCTGTTCAAAGCGATGCGCACTGAGCTGACGGCCCCCGCCTTCCGCGCGCTGATCAGCGAGTTTGAGACCGAGTTTCCCGCCCCGCTGTTTCCCACCTACGTGTTCGGCAACCACGACCGCCCGCGGCGTGGCGAGCGCCTGGGCTATCACCTGGGACGCGAGAAGCTTTTGACCGCGCTGCAGTTCACCGTGCGCGGCCTGCCGTTCATCTACTACGGCGAAGAGCTTGGCATGCGCAACGTCGACCTCGATGCCCGCCGGGCGATTGATCCCGTCGCGCATATCTATCGCTTCGTGCCGACGACGCTGTCGCGCTGGCTGCGCAAGCGCGGAGTGCTCATCAATCGCGATGAAGCACGCACGCCGATGCAGTGGTCCGATGCCGAGCACGCCGGCTTCTGCCCCAAAGACGCCAAGCCCTGGCTGCCCGTCGATCCGCAGTACCAAAAAGCCACCGCCGCCGCCGCGCAGGCCGATCCCGAGTCGTTGTGGAACTGCTATCGCCGCATCCTCAAGCTGCGCCGGGAAGAGCCGGCGCTGAGCAGTGGGACCTTGCTTCTACACTCGAACCATAGGCTGCCGCCAACCGTGCTGGCCTACCGACGCACCGATGGGGATAGCTGGTTTGAAGTCGTGGCCAACTTTGGCGAACAGGAGCAGCCAGTCAACGTCCCGGGCGAACGACCCACGGTGATGTTTTCCACCTACGCCGAGCCTGCGCCGATCTACGGCCGCCACTACGTGCTGCGTCCCTTCGAGGCCATCGTCGCGCAGGTGCTCGCCGACTCGCGACTCAGCCCGGGTCCGCAGAGCGGCATGATTCCGCGAAGGCGGGATGCCTAGGATGCGCCGCGCCGCATGCCGACCCCGCCGCACGTCGTTGTCGGCGAGGCTCGGCGGCTGGCTGATCATCCTTTTGCTGGGCTGGCTCTTGCCGCGACTGGCGCAGGCACAGTCGACGCCCGAGGATGCCGTCTATGGTCTGCTGGCGGTCGGTCTGCCTGTCGCCGATGGTGTGGTCTTTTTCGGCGGCGTGACCTCCGCGCTCAGCGGCACGATTGCGCTGACGGAAGGGCGCAGCAGCCCCGGCTGGCGGGTCGCGAACCTCAGCTTCGCCGGGCTTAACGCCGGATCGACCCTGGGCTACGCCGTGGCGATGAGCGCGGTGCGCGGCATCTGGCCGTATCTCTTGTGGCCGTTTCTTGCCCACACCGGCTTGTCGATTGCGAACCTCGTCATCGGCATCAAGCTGGGCCGCCTGCCGAAGTCGCCGCCGCCGCTCGCCGGGCGCCCAAGCCTGCAGCTAACCCCCGTGCTGCAGGCCGCGCCAAATGCGCCACTTCTCGTCGGTGCAACCGCTACGCTGACCCTGCCGTAGCAGCGGCGCCGGCTACATGCGCTGCACGGCGTAGACGCCCTGGATCTTCTGCAGCGCGCGCATCAGCTTCTGCAGCTGATCGACGTCCATGATGCTGACCTTGAACGTGTTCACGGCCCGCCCTTCCTCGCCAGCCCGACACGTCGCCTGCGAGATGTTGATGCCGTGCTCGTTGAAGGTCTGCGACATGGTGGCCAAGAGGCCCGGCTTGTCGGCGCACACCACCTGCACCGAGACCGGCCGCGCCGTCTTGTGATCGCTGTCCCACTCGATCTCGATGCGGCGCTCTTCCGGCTGCTCCAGCGCCGTCGGGCAGCTCCGCGCATGCACTGTGACGCCGCGCCCGCGGGTGATGACGCCGATCACCGGATCACCAGCTACCGGCGAGCAGCACTTGGCGAAGCGCACCAGCACATCATCCTCGCCCGCCACCTTGATGCCTGGCGACTTCATGCCCGGCGTGCGGCGAGCCAGCGGCGAAGCCGGACGACTGTGCGGCGCCTCGGGCTCCGACGCTGGGCGGCGATGCTCTTCCGGCAGCAAAAGCTCGACGACGTCAGCCGGCAGGATGCGGCCATAGCCGACATTGAGCAGCAGCTCTTCCAGCTTGTTTACGCGCAGCTCATTGGCGGCGTGCACCAAGTCGCCCGAGCGCTCGACCTTGCTATACGACAGGTCGTGCTTGCGCATCTCGCGTTCTAGCAGATCGCGCCCCAGGGCCTTGGCCTTCTCACGCTGCTCAGCGCGCAGCGCGTTGCGAATCTTGGCCTGCGCCGACGAGGTCTTGATGAACTTCAGCCAGTCCTTGTTCGGCTTCTGGGTCGGACTGGTCAGAATCTCGACGGTGTCGCCGTTCCGCAGCTTGTAGCGCAGCGGCACGATCAGCCCGTTGACCCGCGCCCCCGAGCAGTGATTGCCGACCTGCGTGTGCACCAGATACGCGAAGTCGACCGGCGTCGCTCCGGCCGGCATGGCCTTGACGTCGCCCTTGGGCGTAAAGACGTACACCTCATCGGTGAACAGATCGACCTTGACCGCCTCGATGAACTCGCTGGGATCGGTCAGCGTCTTTTGCCACTCCATCAGCTGACGCAGCCACGAGAACTTCTGCTCGTCAGTGGTGGCATCGGGCCGACCGTCTTTGCCCTCTTTGTAGCGCCAGTGCGCTGCCACGCCTTCTTCGGCGACGCTGTGCATCTCTTCGGTGCGGATCTGAATCTCGATGCGCTCGGCCTTGGGCCCGATGACCGTCGTGTGCAGCGACTGGTACATGTTGGGCTTGGGCAGGGCGATGAAGTCTTTGAAGCGCAGCGGCACCGGCGTCCACTTGGTGTGGACGACGCCCAGCGTGGCGTAGCAGTCGCGCAGCGACTTGACGATGACGCGAAAGGCAATGAGGTCGTAAAGCTGCTCTAGCTCGCAGCCGGTCTTGACCGTCTTTTGATAGATCGACCACAGGTGCTTGGGACGCCCGCTGACGCGACCCTCGATCTCGTTCTTGCGTAGCTCGTCCTGCAGGATCGCCAGCACCTCGTCGATGTACTGCTGTCGCCCCGAGAAATAGGTCGAGATCTTGTCGGCGACCTCGGCGTAGTCCTTGGGATACAGGTACTTAAACGACAGGTCTTCGAGCTCCAGCTTGACCCACTGGATACCCAGGCGGTTGGCGAGCGGCGCGTAGATCTCGATGGTCTCGCGCGCGATGCGCTCCTGCTTATCGGGCGGCATCGAGCCGAGGGTCCGCATGTTGTCGATGCGGTCGGCCAGCTTGATCAGGATGACGCGGATATCGCGCGCCATCGCCAGCAGCATCTTGCGGAAGTTTTCCGCCTGCTTCTCTTCCTTGGTGTGCCAGGGCACCTTGCCCAGCTTGGTCACGCCGTCGACGAGGAACGCCACCTCGGGACCGAACAGCTTCGAGATGTCTTCCACCGTCGCGCTGGTGTCTTCGACGCAGTCGTGCAAGAGCCCGGCGCAGATCGAGTCGGCATCCAGCTTCAACTCACCGATGACGTGCGACACCGACAGCGGATGCGTGACGTAGGGCTCGCCCGAGCGGCGAAACTGTCCCGCGTGCGCCTTCTCGGCAAACAGATAGGCGCGACGAATGCGCTCTAGATCGGCGCTCGGCTGGTAGCTCTTGACCAGCGCGAGCAGGTTCTCGACATCGCGCGGCGGGCTGTGGGCCACCGTTGCCCCAGACGAACTCTCCGAGCCTTGGGCCCCCGCCGGACCCGCTACCACTGAACCAGACGCTGATGCAGACGATTCCACAAGGCGAATCTACGACGCTGCAACGCGTCAAGCAATCATTTCCCGAACCCGCGCTGGCGTTACACGTAGTCCTTGAAGTACTGCGTCTTCATCCGCTGGCAGTAGGCGACAAGTGGGTGCTTGCTCTGGATGTGCTGGCGCAGGCGGCCTTCGATCGGCGTCTCGGCTAGGGTCCAGACGAAGGGAAACACGGTGGCATCGATGGCATGCGGGGCATCGCCCAGGAAGTAGGGCTTGTCGCCCGCGAGCTCGGCGAGCGAGTCGATGAGGCGGATGCCGATGTCCTCGACCTCGCGCATGCTGTGCCGGCCCATGCCCTGCGCCATCGCGACCTTGACCACCTGCTTGCGCACCAGGTTCGAGACGGTCGGCGCGACCAGGCCCGGCACACCGGCCTTCTTGATCACCGACGCAATCCCCGGACCGACCACCCGCCAGCCGTGATCATCGACCCAGCGCTGGCACAGGATCACGAAGTACATGTGTTCTTCCAGCATCGACTGCACGGCGGTGCAAAGCGCGCGCTCTTGCGCGGTCAGACTGGCATCCAGGTCGCGGTAGTTCTTGCGCAAGTACTCGACGATAAAGCTGGAGTCGGGGATCTTCTGCCCGCGATCTTCGATGTACGGCAGCTTGCCCTTGGGCGCCTTGCGCGCATCGCCCGGCAAGAGCTGATGCGGCACATCGATCATGCGCAGATAGGTCAGCACCTTGGAGACAAAAGGACTGGCGTCGGGCATGCCGAACGTGGGACCGAATCCGTAAAGGAGAATAGGAGCTGTCGCGGCGGTGGAAGACATGGGCGCAGCGTGCCAAACCTGCCTCGGGTGGGCAATGGCCAAAGGCTAGATGGATTGTGGTATGAGGGCCCCCCATGGCCAGTACAGTCGAAGGCGCGCAGGTTCAGGAGTTCACGCACCTCCATCTCCACAGTCAGTACAGCCTGCTGGACGGAGCGATTCGCTTAAAAGATCTGTTCCCGCGGCTCTCCGAGCTATCGATGGACGCCGCGGCGCTGACTGATCACGGCAACATGTTCGGCGCCGTCGACTTCTTCAAGAAGGCCAAGGGCGCCGGCAAAAAGCCGATCTTCGGCATCGAGACCTACGTCTGCGCCGATCACAAAGATCGTCAGAACCGCCGCAACTATCACCTGATCCTTCTGGCCAAAGACATGACGGGGTACAAGAACCTGCAGTACCTGTCGTCGATGGCCTTCTTGGAAGGCTTCTACTACCACCCGCGCATCGACAAGGCGCTGCTCAAAGAGCACAGCGAGGGCGTGATTGGGCTGTCGGCTTGCTTGGGCGGCGAGATCGCGCAGACGCTGCTGACGCATGGCTACGAGCAAGCCAAGGACATGGCCAAGGGCTATGCCTCGCTGTTCGCGCCCGGCGATTTCTATCTGGAGATCCAGCCGAACGGCCTCGCCGATCAGGACAAGATCAACGACGAGTGGCGCCGCATGTCGCGCGAGACCGGCATCCCGCTGGTCGCGACTGGCGACTGTCACTACATCCATGAGCGCGATGCCAAGGCGCAGGAAGTGCTCATGGCCATCCAGCAGGGCCGCACGCTGTCCGACGAGAAGCGCCTGCGTCACGAGGTCTCTTCCTACTACTTAAAGAGCGCCGCCGAGTTCAACCAGCACTTCCACGACATCCCCGAAGCGCTGGAAAACACGGTGCGCATCGCGCGCAGCTGCAACGTCGAGCTGAAGCTCGGCAAGCCGATGTTGCCGCGCTACCGCGTGCCCGAGGGCTTCGACATCCCCAGCTACTTCCGCAAGGTGTCGCAGGATGGGCTCGATCGGCGCTTTTCCGAGTTTGCTGACCTCGGCAAAAAGGTCGATCAGGATCTGTATCGCCAGCGCCTGCAGCGCGAACTGGACGTCATCGTGCAGATGGACTTCCCGGGCTACTTCCTCATCGTCTGGGACTTCATCAACTACGCCAAAGAGCACGGCATTCCCGTCGGACCGGGCCGCGGCTCGGGCGCTGGCTCGCTGGTCGCGTACTCGCTGCGCATCACCGATCTCGATCCCATTCCGTACAACCTGCTGTTCGAGCGCTTCCTCAATCCCGAGCGCATCTCGATGCCCGACTTCGACATCGACTTCTGCATGAATCGTCGTGATGGGGTCATCAAGTACGTCAGCGAAAAGTACGGCAAGACGCAGGTCGGTCAGATCATCACCTTCGGATCGCTGTCCGCGAAGTCGGCGATCAAAGACGTCGGGCGCGTGCTCGGCATGCCGTTTTCCGAGCTGAACGATCTGACCAAAAACCTGCCGGCGCTCGTCGAAGGCCATCCCGTGACGATGGACTGGGCGCTGGAAAACGAGCCGCGCTTCAAGCAGATCGCCGCCGAGAAGCCCGAGTTTCAAGAGCTGATCGACATCGCCACGGCGCTCGAAGGTCTGCACCGCAACGCCGGCATGCACGCCGCCGGCATCGTCATTGCCGACAGCCCGCTGTGGGATCACGTCCCCTGCTATCGCGGCCAAGACGGCGAGATCGTCACCCAGTTCGCCAAGGATGAAGTCGAAGAGGCGGGCCTGGTGAAGTTCGACTTCCTGGGCTTAAAGACGCTGACCGTCATCGACATCGCGGTGCAGATGGTGCAGCGCGATCGCCCCGACTTCGATCTGCGGCGCATCCCGCTCGACGACGCCAGCGTCTATCGCATGATCAGCGAGGGCGACACCACCGGCGTGTTCCAGCTTGAATCGAGCGGCTTCAAAGAGCTGCTCAAGAAGCTCAAGCCCGACTGCTTTGAAGACATCATCGCCGCCGGCGCGCTGTATCGCCCGGGACCGCTCGAAGGCGGCATGGTCGATGACTTCATCAACCGCAAGCACGGCCGCACCAAGATCACCTATCACCACCCGACGATGGAGCCGATCCTGCGCGAGACCTACGGCGTCATCGTCTACCAGGAACAGGTGATGCAGATCGCCCGCGCGCTCGCCGGCTACAGCCTTGGCGGCGCCGACCTCCTCCGCCGCGCCATGGGCAAAAAGAAAAAGGAGGTCATGGAGAAAGAGAAGGCCAAGTTCCTCGATGGCGCCAAGGCCACCGGCGTCGATCCCAAGATCGCCGATGAGGTCTTCGATCTGATGGCCGCCTTCGCCGGCTATGGCTTCAACAAGTCGCACTCCGCCGCCTATGGCTTGGTCACCTATCAGACCGGGTACTTGAAGCGCCACTTCCCCGACGAGTTCTGGGCCGCCATCCTGACCTGCGATAAGGACGACACTGACAAGGTCGCGCGCTACGTCGCTGAGGTGCGGGCCGGCGGTGGCGTCGTCCTGCCGCCCGACATCAACCAGTCCGAGCTCGACTTCACCGTCGTCAAGCTGCAAGAGGAGCCTGCGCCCGAGGCCGCGACCGCCAGCAAGACGACCGAAAAAGCGACCGAAAAAGCCAAGACCGCTCGTCCTGCAAAAAGCAGCAAAGGCACCAAGGCCAGCCGATCCACCGACGGTATCGTGCGCAAGGGCATCCGCTTTGGTCTGTCGGCGATCAAGGGTGTCGGCGAGTCTGCGGTGCAGGCGATCCTGGAAGCGCGGGCCGAAAAAGGTGCCTTTCGATCGCTGTTCTCGCTGTGCGAGACCGTCGATGTTCGCCGCATCAACAAGAAGGTCCTGGAAGCGCTGATCAAAGGCGGAGCGGTCGATGGCATCGTGCCGACCCGCGCCGCGGCCATGGCCGCCATCGACATGGCGGTCGAGCGCGCCCAGAAAGCGCAGCGCGAAAAAGAGAGCGGCCAGACCTCGCTGTTTAGCCTGCTATCGGGCGGCGGCAGCAGCAGCCCAGGCGGCGACGGTGCGGCCGGCCCTCCCCCGCCCTATCCCCAGCTTCCCGAGTGGACCCCGCGCGAAAAGCTGGCCTTTGAAAAAGAGTCGCTGGGCTTCTACATCAGTGGCCATCCCATCGAGCGCTATGCCCCCGACCTCAACAAGGCCAAGGCGCTGCGCATCGAGCAGCTTTTGGATCCAGCGCAGGGCCTAAGCCCGCGCGAGCGTCCCGAGATCCAGGTTGGTGGCGTGGTCTCGGACTTCCGTGAGCGACCACTCAAGAGCGGCAACGGTCGCATGGCCATCTTCCGCCTCGAAGATCAGAGCGGCAGCATCGAGGTGGTGTGCTTCAGCAAGGCCTACGCCGACTTCGAAGGCGCGCTCAAGAGCGGCGAGCCGCTTTTGGTTACCGCGACGCTGGTCAGCGAGAGCGATCGCGATGGCAACCCCGATGGCGGCGAGGTCGCCGAGCAGCGCAAGCTGCACATGCGGGGGGCGCAGCCGCTGTCCCAGCTACGGCGCGAAAAGACGCAGCGCGTGATCATCGATCTGTCGGCCGATCACACCAGCAAGCCGCAGATCGAGGGGCTGCAGCGCGCGCTGAAACAGTTCCATGGCCACGTGCCGGTGTCGCTGCGCATCATCCAAGCGGGTCGCTGGCGCGTCGAAGGTCGCCTGCCGCAGCACCTGGCCATCCTGCCCAGCGACGAGTGCCTGCAGGCCATCGAGACGCTGTGCGGGCGCAGCGCGATTCACTTGCGCTGAGCGTCTTCGATCACTGCGCCGCTTCCCGCTGGGCAAGCGAAGCGGCCGCCTGGGGGATCGTCGCCCGATCAAGCAGCCCGGCCTGAGCCCCCAGCCCCTCGCGCAGCGCCTGCAGGTGTCCGCCGGCGGCGAACCAGTCGTGGACTTCGGGATAGATGCGGCGCAGCGCCGCCGGGTCGGCTTTGTATAGCGCGAACGATTCGGCAAACGACTCTTCGATGTCCGTGCGACCGTAGTCCGTCGGGCCGCGATCCGGGCCGCGCACCCGCCGGAACGTGGCATGCACCGGCCCCTGGCGGCGATCGTAGTCGCGCTTGGTCTGTAGGAACTGCGGCTCGTAGCCGTCGGACTCGGCGCGAATCTGAGCCAGCTTTTGCTTAAGCTCATCGCGCTCCGGTCCCTGCAGGCGATCGGCGGCGAGCAGCGCATTCCAGCGCTCGACCAGCGCGTTGTGCTGACTGATCTGCTGGTCGCGCGTGCGATAGACCTGGATGCGTGCGAAGTCCGCCAGCGCGTGGCCGATCTCGTGCAGCAGGCACATCGTGACGATGGGCTGCGCCTTTTCCGGGTCGCCGATGAACAGCGAATTCTCGTGCGCCTCTTTGGTGTCGTACAAAAAGATCCGCCGAGGCTGTTCCTCGCTGGTACCGCCGAAGTACTGGGCCCAGATCTTGTCGGGCGGCAGGCTCTTGGCGGCGCGGTCGGCCCGCTGCTTGCGCACAAACGGCACACTCGACAGCGTCGAAAGCTCAGCCGGCGAAAGCAGGCCCAGCGCTTGCTCCAGCGCGTAGAGTTCGATGGGCTGCCACTCGCGATCCTGCCCACTGACCGCCCCGATGCCAAAGCGCGCCGAGAGTGCCGCCGGCAGCGGCGCCCCCCCTTCTGGCAGCAGCGTCTTGCGCGCCGCCCCCATCTGGATGCGCACCCTGCCGTCTAGCTCGTGAATCGCCGTGACCGGCGTATAGCCGTCGGCTTCGGTGCGCACGAACAGATCGACCTCCAGGCCCTTGAGCTTGGGGTCCAGGATGAAGCGCGTCGCGAACAGCACCGGCAGCGGCAACCAGTCGATGGTCGGCGGCGAGGTCTCGTCGTGCGGCACGATGTTCTGGCTCTTCCCACCCGGCAGAACCATGCTCAGCCCCTTGATCTTCTCGGCCTGAATCATGGCATCGAGATACACCACCATCGCGCTGCGATCCGACTCTTGCAGCGTCGGCGCATCAAGATAAAAGCCGGAGTAGTAGGG
>DAORCZ010000141.1:0-12546 GCA_035345735.1 Pseudomonadota bacterium
TCGCGCAGGAGGTCGGCGACGGCGTCGGGGCGGTCGCCTTGGATTAGGAGCTCGCCGGTGGTGACGTCACTGCTGCCGCCGCAGCCTAGGCGCGACTTGAGGCGCTTTTCTAGATCGGTCATGCGGGTCTCTAGTGCGCTGCGGCTGGGGCGATCGGGAAGCTGGGTGAAGCCGCTGATGATCACGACGGTCTTGCCGCCGCGTCCGCCTTTTTCGCGGCGCAGCACGAGGCGGCCGCGGGGGCTGGGCTTGGCGGCGGGAGCGGGGCTTGGCGGCTTGGCCTCGGGCGTGGGCGGTGGGTCTGCTGGAGCAGATTCGGTTTGCTTTAACGACTGCCCAGCGAGTGCCGCGAACGGATTCTGCTTGAGCGGACTGGGACCGCTGCGGACATCGATGCGTTCCCGAGAGCCGGTGGGCGGCGCAGCAGGGTGCTTCGAGGACTTGTTCGACATGGGGAGACCTTCAGGCAGGCGGCGAGCCCCGGCGGAGCGGGCGGCTAGTTCAGGTGCAGCGGCGTGGGCGATGAGCGCGACGGCGGCGGTGGCGGTGGCAGCAGCACCGAGCGGGCCAGGCCGAGCTGACCGGCCCAGTAGGTGAGGATGATCATGTAGCCGGCCATCGGCAGCGGAGCAATGAAGCGGCTGTAGGCCAGCATGCCGTCGCTGAACAAGAACAGCGTCGCTCCGAGGGCGCCGGCCCAGGCATCGGGGCGGTCGGAGGGGGAGGCACTAACCCGGGCCCAGGCGCGCCAGCCCATGATGACGATGACGGCGGCATAGACGACGACGGGGATGCGCAGCGCCGACAGCCCCGGCCACAGGAGCATGAGCATCACCGCGCCGAAGAGCAGGAGCGGCGCCAGCCGACCCAAGGCCGGCGAGCGATCGTCGCGCCACAGCGCCACGATGTAAAAGACGTGGCCGATTAGAAACGCGAGCAGGCCGAAGAGGAAACGATCCGGCGGCTTCTCCAAAAGGATGTCGCCGAGCATCCCGAACAGCAGGCCCAGCGCAAGCAGGCGACCGTAGCGCGCGACGTGCGGCTGGGCTCGCGTCTGCAGCCCCACCCAGATCGCCATCACCAGCACTGGCACCGGCTTGCACAGCACGGCCAGCCAGGGCAGCCCGACCCGGCGCGCGGCGAACAGCCCCACCACGGCGCAGAGCCCAAGCAGGGTCAAAAGCCAGCTAGAAGACACGGACGAGGAGGCGGGACGCGACATGCAGAGCGAACGCTACTCTACTTTGCGCCCTCGGGAAACAGGGCCGTCCGGCTGGGCGCGCGGTCGTGGTATGCATCGCCGATGCACGTACTCCGAACCGCGCTCTTGTGGGGGGGGTGCCTGATGGGATTGGCGTCGGGCCTGCGCTCTGCATCGGCGCAGACGGATGCGCAGCGAGTTCCGCCGTTTTCCCCGCCGCAGGCCCCGCGCATCAGTCACGCCGTCGGCGTGGATTACGGCTCGTTTCAGTACCTGTCGCCGGGCCTGCCGATCTCGGCGGGGGGTGCCTCGGTCTACTACCGCGGTCGGCTGCGCATCGGCATCGCGCTTTCGGCTGGGCTGCGCTTCCTGCATGTCGATCGCGCCCCGGCGGGCTTTGCCTTCGAGGGCTTCGTCGGTGCGCAGCTTGCGCCGATCGTGGGGCCCTGGCGGCCGCTGGCTGGCATCGAGATCGGCGGCACCAGCCTGGTCTCTGAATCGCTGCAGACCGAGCCGAACTACAGCCCAGAGGAGTACACGCCGCGCCTGCATCCGCTGGGTCCGGTCTACGCCGGCTTCGTCATCGCGCCGCTGCGTTTCGCGGTGTGGCACTTCGTCTTTCAAGGAGGCGGTGTGCAGATCGCAACCCACCTGCCGCAGTTTGGCAACGCCGTCCGCCTGCAGCTTCTGTTCGCTCAGCTGGAGTGGAGCTTCTGATGTCGAGTCGCAACCCAATCCATCTTGGCCAAAGTCGTCTTCGCAACCCTCGGTCACCGTCGCCGTGTGCGCTGTCGGGGCTGGCCGTGCTATCGCTCTTTGGCGTGGCCTGCCAGCGGGACGGCACGCTGTCTGAAGAGGCCAACCGCGCGGCCCGTGTCGCAGCGACGGCGGTCGATGGCGTGGCGCTGCAGGCCCACGTCAGCGCGCTGCTTACGGCGCGACAAAGCGAAACGCCGGTGCCCTCGCCGTACTTTGGGTCGATGCCGCTGCGCCGCAGCCAGGCCGCCGACTACATCGATCGCGCGCTGCGCGCCGAGGGCTACACCCCGGTCCACGAGCGGGATGAACAGAACGGCGTCGCCACCGACAACATCTACGTCGACATCGCCGGCAGTGCGCAACCTGCAAGCTATGTGCTGGTCACGGGCCACTACGACAACTGGCACCTTGGCGCGGATGACAATGCCTCGGCGGTGGCGGTGCTGCTGCAGGCGGCGCACGTCTTCTTTGGCCAGCGACCGCGGCGCAGCGTGCGCATCGTCGCCTTCGATCGCGAAGAGGAGGGCCTGACGGGCAGCGAGCGCTTCGCTGAGCGGCATGCCGCCGACTCGATCTACGCCGTGCTGAACATGGACTGCGTCGCCTTCGCCAGCCATGAAGAAAATAGCCAGAGCGCCCCCCCGGGTCTGGGCCTGCGCAGCATCGGCGATTTCCTGGCCGTGCTGGCCAATGTCCCGGCGGCGCGTCCGCTGTCGCAGGTTGCCGCGCTGTCGTCGCGATTGCCGCAGCCCGTCGATGTCTTGGGGCTTTTGGCCCCTGGCGATGGCCACAACGCGGGGGCTGCGGCCTTTCTGCGATCGGATCACGCGCCGTTCTGGCGACGCGGGGTCCCGGCGCTGTTCTTCACCGACACCGCCAACTTCCGCAACCCCAACTATCACAAAAAGACCGACTTGCCCGAGACCCTGGACTACGACTTCCTGTCGCGGAGTGGCCAGCTTGTCATCGCCGCCGCCGCCGCCCTCGCCGAGGAACCCTAAGATGCGCGCTCGATTCCTCTGTGCTCTGGCGGCGGGCTGCGCGTTCAGCGCTGGGGTGGCTCAGGCCCAGGATGCCCCGACGAACCTGCCGCCGGCTCCGAGATATCACTCCGAGATCTACGTGCCGGTCGGCCTGGCCCTTTACTCCGGGCCTGAGCGGCTCGCCGTCGGCCTGGGGGGCGGGCTTGGCTATCGCTACCTGCTCAGCGAAGTCAGCTCGCTGTTTGCCGAAGCGCGCCTCGGCTGGTTTACGGGCCTTATCGGCACCGTCACCGTCGGCGGTAGCATCGGTCTACACGTCCGCGCCTGGAACCCGCAGCTAGGGCTGGCCCTGCTCTTGTTCTTCGGCGACGGCGTGCGCGTCCTAAGCTCGCAGGCGCCGGAGGTCCCCCCACCCGTCGCCTTCGCGCCCGCGCTGCGCATCGCTCCGCTCCGCTTCGTCAGCGGGCGCTACTTCGCGTCCGCTCTGACCGTCGATCTCGGCTGCGGTCTGGCTGGCCGAAACTGCAGCCTGGCCCTGTCGGGCACCCTGCTAGAAACCGGTCTGCGCTTCTAAACCGTTAAGCCGCCGCTGTTTACACCCGGGGAGGGGACGTCGCGGCCGGGCTGAGCGCCGGCAAAGTCCCTGAAGGCGCAGCGCTCCCGACGTGTTCCGCGCGGGGCTCACCCCATCCCCAAAAGGGTCTGCACCTGCGCGAGTGGGTGCTCGGCATATTGCCAAAATGGGAACTCGCGCAGGTCCTGCTGCAAGCGACAGCCCTGCTGATACGCCCGCTGAAACGAAGGGACATCGAACTGACCCTTGGTCGGCGTGGCTTGGAACCCTGGGGGGCGCATGCCGTAGTGAAACAGAATAAGCCCCAGCATAACGGCGCTGAAGCCATCCTCCCGCATGTAGCCAGCCTCGAAGCCGGTCATCTGAATTTCTCCCGGCGCATCGGTGTGGTAGCCGGTCAGGACGTGCCCCAGATCATGAAAAAGGAGGGCCTCGGGAGCAGCCCCCTCTTCGCCGGGCAGTGAGAACTGGTTCGTTCGGAAGTGGCGGAACAGGTGATGTCCCAGGCTGTCTTTCGGAAGTGCCTCCAGCCCCTGATAGCGCAGCGCAAGCGCGGGATTTCCTCCACCGGCGCGAGCCATCGCCACAAGTCCCCGTAGACCCTTTTCTTGCCACTCCTTTTTGAGCTGCTTGGCCAGGAATCCCTTCCGCATCAGATCAAAACCCAGCGTGAGGATTCGTCGCTTTCCCAGAAGTTCAAGCTGCGTCACGGCCGGTTCGTCAATGGCCAGCGCCTTTGCAAACTTGCGCACGGTGGCCAGCTCTTCTGGACGAATTTCTTCATCCAGCGCCGACATCAGCACCAGCCGCTGAATCAGCGCGCGCCGCGCCTGCGGATCGACAATGCGCTCTCCCACCTCTTCGGGAGAGATGACTTGCAGGGAAACCGCAGGCTCCTCAGGCTCCGAATCCAGAGACAGCAAGAGCTGCTCGCGGGGATCGAGCTCGCCATCGCACATCGCAACCGTGTACAGCGCTCGCCTTGCAACCAGCGCGGCTTCTCCAGTGAGTGAAAGCGGCAGCATGCATCGCTCCTTTTAGACCCGAATCCCTGCGCGTTCCTGAAAGTGGTCTCGCCAGCCCCGCAGCAAAACCAGATCGGACTCCCGAATCCAGTCGCCATGGGTGGCGATGCGGGGGGTCATCTCGTGCAGCATAACGGCCCCGGCCCAGGCCAAAAATGGGGCCAGCTCATCGTCGCTGTAGCGCATTCCGTGGCGCTCATACCCCCGGCGCCATGCAAGCTCTAAGAGCCGGGTTGCGGCCCGCTTCAGCGACAAAAAGGGGCCTGGCGGAATCGGAGCCACACGCAGGATGGAAATCGTCAGTGCGATATCGGCGCGCGGATCGCCCGCTGCTGCCGATGCCCAGTCGATGATGCCGGTGATGCCCTGCGAACCGACCAACAGGTTCAGCGGATGGAAGTCGTGATGGACCAGCGTGTCGGTGCGGATTCCCCGCGCCACCAGCTGCTGCACCAGGGCCCGATGTTCGTCTCCAGCGCGTGCGAGCCAGTAATCCGGTGCCCCTTCCCGCAGTCCTTCGGGGGGTGACAAGCGGTGCAGCGCCGCCTGCGCGGCCCCGAGCGCTCCGAGGAGCTCCCAGAGATTCCAAGGCCGCAAGGCCGCCAGCATGGGGACACCGGAAGCCCACTCCATCCACACCAGCGGACGTCCGCTGAACTCTGCCGTCGCTTCGATGCGCGGCACCGGCAAGCCGTGGTCCGCCGCCGCCGCCATGGCGATCTGTTCTCGTCGCGCGAGCCTGGCGTCTTCGGCCGGGAAGAGACGCAGCGCATGCTTTCGTCCGTCCATCGTCTCGACCTGCCACACCAGCGTGGCCGACGCTCCGCCCCCGATGCGCTTGGGCTCGGTCTTAGCCACGACGTTCAGGCGCTTCAGCAGATCCTGGGGACTGATCTGGGCCGCTGTGATGGACAAGGTAGCCTTCTATATATCACGGTTTCCCGACGGAGAATCGCATATCATAAAGCATGCGTCGGACGCACCGCGCCATCCTGCCGCTCTTTGGAGTACGGATCGGAATAGCAAAAAGGAATGCTGGATTTGCCCAGGGGCAACACCGCACTGCAGGTGACCATCCGATGCGCTGCAGCCAACGGGGGCCTGGAGCCGGATGAACACGACGAGTCCGCTGCAACTTCGGATGCAGTTCTTACGCGCTGCCGAGTCCGGGGATCCCTTTGCCTTTCGCTTTGAACCCCAGGACTATGTTTTGCCGACGGAGGGGGGCAGTTCACCGACTGCGCGCTTCGCGTGGACGCCGGAGTTCCTGTGCGATCTGCAAGCCGTGCGCAGACCCGGGCGCGACGCTGCGGTGGTGCAGCGGGTGGGCGAGACGCTGCGCCGCTTCATCCAAGATGCGGGCTGGGCAGCGATGGAGCAGGAGATCGACGAAGCGCTAGCCGCCGACCGCTATGTCATCGTTTCGATCCGCTCATCGGCAGCTGAGCTCTACGCGCTGCCTTGGGAGCTTCTGACCCGCAGAAGCGGCCAGTTTTTGGGCGAAGATCCGCGCGTCCTGCTGCGCTTCGAGTGGCCGGATAGCGATAGTGCCCCCGAGGCGCAGCGCCCACGTGCCGAGGGCGGGCGGATCCTATTCGCATGGTCGGCCGCCGGTGGCGCCGTGCCGGCCGCCGAACAGCTGGCGGCCATCGAGTCGGCAAGTCGGCAGGGATGTCATCCCTTCCAGCGGCACAGCGATGTCCTGGCCCACGCCTCGCTGGTCGGCATCGCGCGGGTGCTGGAGGACGCCAAGACCTCCGGACGACCTGTCGATGTGCTCCATCTGCTGTGTCACGGCGGGCCCGCGGGCAGTACGTTTGGACTGTTGCTCAACGGGGAACAGGGCAGCGAAGCCACCGTCACCGCGACCGAGCTACGGCAGCAGCTTGCGCCGTTTGCCAAGATGGTGCGGCTGGTTGTGGTGTCGGCGTGCGACTCGGGAAACTCAGGAGACCTGGGAAATCACTTGGGCAGCGTGGCGCAGGTGCTGCACCGCGCGGGATTTCACACCGTATTGGCCTCGCGATTTCCGCTGAGCGTGGCGGGTTCCATCGCGCTCACCGAGACCTTGTACCGGAAGCTCCTCGTCGAGCTGACCTCACTCGAAGTCGCGGTCTTGGCCGTGCGCCAGCGCCTGGGCCGCGAGGCTCTGAAGCGGCCGCTTGCGGAGCGCGATCTGGACTGGGCAGCGCTGCAGCTTTACGCCCGTCACGCAGACGGCGATGACACCCGTCCGATGGTGTTTCGCCCGTATCGCGGACTGCTCACGTTCCTTCCCGAGCACCGCCGGTTCTTCCATGGCCGCGACGCTGAAATCGCGGAAGTTCTCCACGACTTCCAGGCCTTGCTCGAAAAGAGAATGCCTCGTTTTCTTTTGGTCGCTGGGGCGTCAGGAACCGGCAAATCATCGCTGGTGCTGGCCAAAGTTGTGCCGTGGTTTGGGGATCGCGAGGGTCCCACGGTGCAGGTCCTGCGCCCCTCGGCGGGTGGACCGGCAGCGCTGCAAGCCCTGCTTTCAGCACGGGGCGACCCCGAGCGTCCGCTGCTGCTGGTGGTGGATCAGTTCGAGGAGATCTTCACCACGCTGGCGGCGGAACCCCGGCAGGCCTTCGTGCAGCAGCTGTGGTCGTTGGCAGCCGATCCGGCGTCGAACGTCGGCGTGCTGGTCACACTGCGCGTGGACTTCATGGGTCAGTGCGGCGAGATCGTGCTGGATGCGACCGGCCTGCGTCTCGACAAGGTGGCCTACGATGAGGCGCACCGCGTCTTCATCTCGCAGCTGGGTGAAAGGGAGCTGCGGCAAGTTATCGAGCGCCCGGCCGCGCGGGTCGGACTGTCGCTGCAGCCGGGCCTGTGCGACCGGTTGCTGGCCGATGTCGGCAACGAACCGGGGGCTCTGCCGCTCTTGGAATACGCCTTGGATCAGCTGTGGCAACGGCGCGACGGGCGGCAGCTTACCCAGAGCGCTTACCAGGAGCTGGGAGGGGTCAGCGGGGCCCTAGAGCGCGAGGCAGAACGGTCCTTTTCGAGCCTGGATGGCCCATCGCGCGAGCTGGCGCGGCACCTTTTGATCGCACTGGTTTCGGTGGGTGAACAACAGGCGCTCGACACGCGGCAGCGCCGCAAGCTGGTGGAGCTGCGCCCGGCCGATGCCAGTCAGGCCGCACGGTTTGATCGGGTACTGGACAAGCTTGTGAACCTGCGGCTGCTCGTGCGCAGCGAGCTGCAGAACGAGCCCGCCGTCGAGGTCGCGCATGAAGCGCTTATCCGGCGCTGGCAGACGCTGCGGGCCTGGATCCATGAAGACCGCGAAGCACTGCAGGTGCTGCAAGCGCTGAGCCGACAGAGCCTGCACTGGGACAGCAGTGGACGCTTGGCGGAGGATCTGTGGCGAGGCCGGAGGCTGCAGCGAGCGCTTGCCCTGCGCGGGAGTCACCCACTGACGACGATCGACGAAGCGTTCCTGCAGGCGGGTGAAACCGAGGCGCAGAAGCAGGAGCTGGCCGAGCGCGAGCGCTTGCAAAACCAGCAAGATACTGACTTCCGCATCGGCATGCGAATCCGGAATCGCGCGCTGCTCGGCTCCACCGCCCTGGCTGCGTTGATCTGGGTGTTGACTCTTCGATCCGGCATCACCCATGGGCGGCTTATCGTGCTGCTGGCCATGTCCTGCGTCGGCGCGGTGGCTCTAGCCAGGGCCACCCGGCGGAGCGAAATGGTCAGCACGTTGGTCAACCGCGTCTGGATCAATCAGACAGCGCTGTTGTTCATCATGCTCTTCTGCCATCACCTGATCGCGGCAGCGCTGGCCATCCCGATCCCAACGACGGTGCCCGTGGACTGCTTGCTCATGGCCACGCTGTATCTGTCAGGAACCACCTGGCTGTGGGATCGCAAGCTCTGGATCGTAGGAGTCCCCTCGCTGATCGCGGCGGCCGGAGCGACCCTCTGGCCGGCGGCCGGCATCGCGTTTGCGATCTGTGCGGCCACCCTGCAGCTCTTGATGGGTGTTTTTGTCCAAGGCAAGAGCTCGCTGAAGGACAAACCCCATTTGCGATAGGCGAGGCCGCCTAACGCATGCAGTCAAGCCGAAGCCACCCCCAGCGGCTCCCGGAGCAGGGCCGCGGAGAGCGAGCGACCAGCGGCCCTCTCGGGCGCCCTGCGAGAAGCCGGCCTACGCCCCTTGCAGCGTGTTGCAAAAGTGCCTGCGGCCCCAATCTGCTGCGCTCGTCTTGCTCACGTCCCTTAGGACGCTCCGCGCGACTCCCTTGCATCTCGGGGTCCTCGGCTACTTTTCCAACACGCCCCCAAGCCGGTCTCTCTGCAGGTGTTTACATACCGGACGGCGAGTGCCCTCAGCTCGACCATGCTGCACGGCTGGGGCCCCGCTGTCCGGATCACTCTTTTGCGTCGGGGCGCCGAAAACAAGGTTCCGGGCGGCCCCAGCCTCCCATCGTCTCGACGGGAGGATTACTGCGCAGACGTCTGCTTAGTAGCGACGGCCGCGACCGCCGCCGAAGCCGCCGCCGCCCCCACCGCCACGGCCGCCACCGAAGCCACCGCCACGATCTTCGCGGGGACGGGCCTCATTGACGGTCAGCGAGCGGCCTTCGTGCTGCTTGCCATTGAGGGCATCAATCGCAGCCTGCGCTTCCGCATCGGACGACATTTCAACAAAGCCGAAGCCCTTGCTGCGGCCGGTGTCGCGGTCCTCGATGATCTGCGCGCTGGTGACCGCGCCATACTGAGCGAAGAGGTCGCCCAGATCCGTGCCCGTAACCTGAAACGCTAGATTTCCAACATATAGCTTCTTACCCACGTTGCTCTCCTGTACCCACCACTGTGGTGAGTGTTGCCTTGGCTGTGTGACACCCGCAGATGCAGGCACTCGCGCAGACCAAGCGATTGCAGCCCATTGGCTGCTTACCGATCGTCGAAAGGCTGCTGCATTGGCTGCGGCCCGGGGACGATTCCTACCAAATCGGGGTCGACATCACCGTCGATACCATCCCCCGATGCAGAGGAAGATTTATCCATACGGCGCTGAACCCGCCGCTCTTGTTTTTCTGCAACCTTGTCACGTCGCAGGCGCTCGCGCTGCCGCTTCGCTTGAATCTCTTTATTGTTATTGGGTCGGGGAATTGGAGTCTCTTTAGCAGGTCAAAGGCGTCTAACGGTTCCGACAGAGATATAGGACCAAACTTCGCGTCGAGACTCTCTGGGATACGAACGGATCGACAAGTGCCTAGGAAGGAGGAGGAGAAGCGGTTCAGCGATGGCGACTTCTTGCGTATAAAGCAAACGCAAGGTACAGGAGCGCGCCCGAAATACCTAGCCCTATTTCAAATTTTTTCTTTTTTCGCGCGCTACTTCCCCGCGCTGCGGCCCCAGACGCCGCGCCGCTCGCGCCACAGACCCAGGGCCCGGCGGGCTAGCTCGATGCGCTTGGGCAGGGCCAGCTCATCGTGGAAGACGGTGGCGACCATGCTGCGGTTCACCTTGTAGCTCTTGCGCAGGCGGTCGCGGTTGGGGTCGCCGGGCACGCCAGCCGCCAAGGCATCCAGGCTGATCGGCAGCAGGTTGGGGGCACTCGACGATACCCGGCCTTCGGTGGTCAGGTACTCCGCCTCGTCCGAGAAGAGGTAGAAGGTGTTGGTCAGGTCGCGGATGATGCGCCGCACCGGCTCGTGTGCAAAGGCGGTGAAGTAGTCCTCTTCCTTGGGCGTGATCTTCTTGCGGTCGCTGGGGTCGAGCGTCTGGAAGAAGACGTGTAGGAAGTCGATGGCGCCGTCGATCGTAAACCACGGCTCGTCGACGAGTGACAGCAGTACGAAGCTGCACTCCGGCCCCAGCATGTACATGCCGTTTTCGCTCTGCAGTGCGGCCCGCTCCTCGGCGTGGACTTTTTCCAAGGCGGCGCTGACGTCGCGCTCGGTGATCTTCTGCTCCTCTCGGCGCGAGACGCGCAGGCGCTCGTCGATGCTTTGGATAATCAGCGCGCCGCAGTGCTGAATCCAGGCCGGGACGCGGAAGGTCTTGTCGAGCAGCAGCTGCTCGGCATTGGCCGACTCGAAGCGCAGACCCAGGCGGGCAAACGGCTCGCGCACCATGCGCTCGGCGCTGGACTCGTCGAGCGGGCCGAGCATGCGCAGCTTGGCGAAGTTGAGCAGTGGGCCGAAGAGATCCCAGCGCGCCTCGACCATCTCGGCGTGCCCGGCGAGGATGACGCGACACACCGCGCCCCCCTGCAGAAGCAGTGCAGCGACGCTGCGCAGCTCTTCGAGGAGCGGTGACTGACGGCGCTCTTCGGCTGGCGTCTTAATTCCTTCAAGCACGCCATCAACGACGTCGGTCGACCAGCCGGCGGCAAGCAGCGACTTGCTCAGCGTGGCCAACTGATCGTCGCTGCAGGCCGGCGCGGTGACCGGCAGGAGGGTGGCTAAGGCCTGTCCCAGCGTCCAGGCCTCGCGCCATTCGCCCAATAGATAGGCGCGGCGCTCGGTGCGCAGGATGGTGTCGATCTCGTCGAGCACGATGGCAATGCTGCGATCCGGCTGGCGATGCGCCCACTGATCGACGACCGAGCGCAGGGGCGGCAGCGTTTCGCCGAGTGCAAAACCGGCGGCGGCGCGCATCGGATCGATGTCTTCCCACAGCTCGCTGATCATCGCCTTGAGCAGCTCGCGGCTCGATGGCGAGGTGGTGTAGTCCATGCCGCGCGGGATGACGCGATAGCCCTGCCGTTCGAGCTCAAAGCGCACGCGCTGCAAGAGCGAGGTCTTGCCGATCTTGCGCGGGCCGACGATGAGGAAGTTCTCTTGCCGCTGGCCGCGGATCTCTTCGAGGAGCGCGCGGCGGCCGTAGAACATCTCTTCGATGAGCTCTTGATTGGCCAGGCCCATCTTGCTGCGGAATGGCGACAGCGCGGCGTAGCTGGCGGCGGCGGCCAGGCGACGGATTAGCTCCTCGACGGGGTGATCGTGCAGGGCGGCGTGCTGCAGATCGGCGACATCGATGGCCGCGACGTGGAACAGGTTGCGGCTCCAGCCCAACACCTCGGGCAAAAGCTCGGGCACGATGACGATGGCGGACAGCGAGGTATCGCTGATCGTGCCATCGCTGCCACCCAGTCCGGCATAGCCAGCGTCGGGACGCGGCAAGAGGTTCGGGCCCGAGCTACCCGAGCTCAGCATCGGTAGGCGGGCGCGCAGGTCGATCTGCACCTGCTCCAGCGTCGGGCGATCGGGCTGCGCGGCTGGCATGTAAAGGACCACGCGCTTGAGCCAAGGCAGCTGGCGCTTCTCGCGGAAGCGCACCTGCACACTGCGCATCGGGATGGCGCTGTGTGGCACTTCATCGACCTGCGTACCGTCGACCAGATCGAGTCGGAAGTAGCGGGCCAGGGCTTCGACGAAGCGGTGCTCGTCCTGGCTATCCATCCACTTGCGGCAGGCGCGCGACAGATCCAGGAAGTCCTGCCAGCGGTTCTGCAGGCCCTGCACGCCGGGACGATTCCAGCCCAGCACAGCGCGGAGCTGCGCCGAGTTGCCACCGAGCGCGCGATCGACCGCCGCGGCATCCCACAGCGGTAGCTGGCGCACCAGGTTGCGACCGTCGATGGTGTTGGGCAGGCCGGTCTCACCGTCGGCAACGCCGAGGAGACCGCGCAGCCATTCGCGCACCGCCGAGCTGGTGAAGGCGTAGAACACCTTGTCGCCGCCCAGGCGCAGCGCTCGCAAGAGACCCAGGCGCCGCAGGTCGTTGACCGACGGTTCCAGCCAGCGATCGCCGCTGCGCGCGGTCTCGTCCCCGCCGCGACTGCGTACACGCGGCCGGGCCTGCTTGAGATAGGTCCACAGCACGCTGCGCGTCTCGTGCACGCTGCCGCGCACGCGGACTTTCTTGAGCCACATGACCTTGCTGAGATCGTCGATGGTGCGCTGATCCAGGCGCAGGCCGGCGGCGGCGATGATCTTGCTGGTCGGCAGGCGATCCTTGCCCGAG
>DAORCZ010000142.1:0-12534 GCA_035345735.1 Pseudomonadota bacterium
TCACCATCAAGTCCGACGATGCCGTGATCTACAACAAGGTCATTCGCACCATGGACGTGGTGATCTCAGCCAAGTTCCCCAACGTTTCGCTTTCAGACAAGGGCGGCCAATAGGAGGCGATTCACATGGCAACCAGCGCACTACAGCGCCCTGGGGTTATCAAGCCCCCCGGCCCGCGTCTGCGAAAGTTCATCCCGCTCAAGTTCATCTCCAAGGGTGGACTGGGTAAGAAGTCCGGGTATGCCGAGCTGAACCTGACCTCGATGGTGGACATGCTCACCATCCTCGTCGTGTTCTTGCTTCAGACCTTCTCGGCCTCAGGCGAGCTTCTGACCGTTTCGAAGAACATCACGCTGCCGGAAGCCGTCAATTTCCGCGACCTTGAGCAGGCGCCGATCATCGCCGTCTCGCGCGACTCGGTGACGCTCAACGGTGATCCCAAAGCCGACTCGCAAGAGCTTTCGCGCGAGAACACGGTCGACTGGAAGATCCCGCAGCTTCACGATGACCTCGTCGTCCTGAAGAACAACTTCAAGCTCCTCCATCCGAACCCGGAGGACTGGAAGGGCATCGTGATCGTTCAGGCCGACAAGAACATCGACTTCAAGGTCATCAAGAAGGTCATGTATACCTGCGCGGTGGCGGGCTACAACAACGTCAACTTCGCAGTCCAGAGCCGCGGCAAGGGCAGCGGCAGCTAAACGCTCCGCGCCTTCCTTCCCCTCTTTCTTTCCCCTCTCCAACTTCATAGAATCAGAGAAATGGACGGTCGCTTCGACGAGAACCTCCGTTTTGCCCGACGACAATTCGGGCAGACGGGAGGGCTCTTTGGGCTGCCGTCGCCGACACCATGATTGGGGCCGCGTGCCCCAGGAGTTAGCCATGGCGAAACCGCGAGGCAGTCTGTGGGTACGTTCGATGTCGCTGGGCCGCAACCTTGGTCTGGCTTTGGCTCTGGGCACAATCCTGTCAGCGAGCGGTTGTGTCGACGATCCCCAGGACGTAAAGACCTGGATCAAGAAGATCGACGACATTCGCGAGCAGAAGGATGCTCTGCGCAACATTGAGCGCCTCGCGACCGCCAAGGAGCGGCCGGCTAACATCGACGAAGCGGTGGCCCCGGTCACGGCCCTGTTCAAGAAGTCGAAGGACCCGCAGCACCTCAAGACGCTGACCAAGATTCGTTCGGAGAAGGCGCTCGACCTGTTCATCGAACAGCTTGACTACTCCGACGAGAACTTCGAGAACGCCTCGGTGGCGGCGACCGGCATCCTGGAACTGGCTTCGCTGGATGACAAGGGGCGCGAGGCGGCGAAGAAGGCCGTGCCTGAGCTGGTGAAGGCGCTGGACAAGAAGCTGCCGATCAAGACGCGCGCCAACGTCGTCAAGGTCGAGGCGATGAAGGCGCTGACGGCGATCAAGGATCCCGCAGCCGTGCCGGCCCTCATGAAGGTCGTTGAGGTCTCGGCCGATGAGCAGGACTTCTTCCTCAACCGCGAAGCGGCGAAGCACCTGGGTGAGTTCGCTGACGCGCGCTCGGCACCGACGCTGGTACGCGGCCTGTTCATGACCGGTCGTGGCGGCGACATCTTCGTGCCCTGTCGTCTGGCGCTGGCCCGCATCGGAGAAGCTGCCGTGCCAGCAGTTGTCGAGGCGATGCAGCGGGGCAACAAGGCGATCGAAGAGGATGCCAAGAAGTTCGACTTCATCCCTGGCCTCATCGTTCAGAAGATGTCGATCATCCTCGGTGACCTGCGCAGCAAGAAGGCGCTGCCGGCGCTGATCAAAGAGCTCGATCGCAAAGACGACGGCATGACGCCGGACTGCGTCAAGGGCGAGAAGCAGTGCGTCTCGGGTCACCAGTCGGTGCTCTTGGCCATCGGCATGACCGATGTCGAGAAGACCTCGGCCAAGACGCTGATCGGCATCGTGAGCGATGTGAAGCGTCATCCCAAGCTGCGCTCTGCCGCGGCGGAAGCGCTGAATCTGATGGGCGCGACCGATGGCCTGCCGGCGATCCTGGCTGCTGCCAAGACGCAGTTCCTCAAGCCGCCCAAGGAGAAGGACGATCTGCCCGAGCTCGATCAGGAAAAGGCGGGTCTGGCGGCCGGCGCGATTACCCAGTTTGGCCGCCTAGTCGATAAGGATGAGACGGCGGCGGTCGATGGCGCCCTCAAGGCCCTGAACCTGCCCAAGGAGCTCCTCGAAGCGGACATCGGGATCGCCTTCCAGAACGCGCTGGCCCGTGCTGAGCTGGCCCGCGACTGCAAGAAGGACGCGGCCTGCTACGGCAAGGCGCTCGACGAGATGGTCAAGGAGATGGACACGCTGGAGGGGTCGAAGAGCGGCAAGGACGATCGCGAAAAGATGCTGCTCGACATCCGCAAGGCGCGCTCGGCCGCCAAGGCTGAGAAGGCGGCGTTCATGCTGAGCCGCATGGGCCGCGAGGCGCTGCCGCACCTGACCAAGCACATCGCGTACAAGGACTCCGCCGCGCGCATCGCCATCATGCTGGCGCTCAGCCGCCTCGCCACCAAGGCGGACACCGAGATCCTCAAGGGCATCCAGGCGCAGATCGATATCGATCGCAGCAAGGACAAGGCCTCGCAGGGTCTCGCCGACGAGATGCGCATCACCCACGCCATCATCGCGAACCGCTAGTTCCCGCCTCTCGCGCTGACGCCTGCACCTAGGCGTGGCTTCTCCTCCACACAACTCCAGGCTGCGGGCGCCGATGCTCAGATCGGCGGTCGCTGAGCCTTGCCCGACGGGTCTCTCCGCAGCCCGTGCCCGAGAGTTCGTCAGAAATTTGCGGCGTCGCAGAAAGGGCTTGTTCGTTGCTGGGGCCGGCGACGCGTAGTATTCGGCCATGAGGAGCTTCGACCTTGATCCCGAGCTGCACGCAGCCCTGACGGAATTTGCGCGACAGCACGGCCACTCAACGGCAGAGGCGTTGGCTTGCGGCCTGGCGGTCTATCTCACGCGCATCGCCTGGGAGCGGGGAGTGGCCGTCGAGGCAAAGCGGGAGGGGCACGAGGCAGTCGCGCTGCGTATCGATCTCGAGCGCTCGTTTCTCGCGGCGACCCAGTGTCTAAAAGAGGCAGGGAGCGAAGCCTGGCCTGACGACGTGACGCTGCGTCTCTCCGTCCCGCAGGCACCGGCGCTGTGGCTGAGGATGTCCGCCGATGGGCGGTTTCCTCAGATCGGGTTTGCGGCTGGCGATATGCGCGGCGATGACCGCGAGCTCGATGCGCTGTGTGCCCGGCTCCGGACCCTCCTGCCGGCGCTTCTGGCGGACGCTAGAGGGCCGCTGTGTCGTCAGCCGCTCTTGCCGGCCGATGAGCGACGACTGGTTCTGCAGACCTGGAATCAGACCGCAGCGCCCTACCCCGACGACTGCGGCATCCACCAGCTCTTCGAGCGGCAGGCGGCGCGAACCCCGACGGCAACTGCGCTGGTCTGTGGGGCCCGTCGGCTCAGCTATGGCGAGCTGGATGCGGCAGCCAACCGCTTGGCGCGCGCGCTGCGGCAGCGCGGGGTTTCCTCGTCGAGCTTGGTGGCCCTGCTGGTTGAGCGCGAGATCGAGGCCATCATTGGGATCTTCGGCGTCCTCAAAGCGGGTGCGGCCTATGTCCCGCTCGATCCGACGGCGCCGGTCGAGCGTCTCCGCTTCATCTTGCAAGACACGCAGGCTGCGCTGTTGCTCTCGACTGGGCGTCTGGCACAGCGGCTGGCGGCGGCCGAGATCGCCGTGCCTCAGGCCGCACTCGACGAGGACACCTGGTATGCGGGCTATGCCCCAAGCCCACTTTCACCAGACGAAGCAGCGGTCGCTGGCGGCCAGCTGGCCTATGTCATCTACACCTCGGGCTCAACGGGAAAGCCGAAGGGTGTGCTCATCGAGCATCGCAGCGTCTGCAATCACTGCACGGCCTGGCAGCGACTGCTCGATCAGCGCCCGGGTCACCGCCCGGGCCGACGTGTCCTTCAGGCGTCGCCGCTGTTCTTCGATGCCTCGGTATGGGAGATCTTCCCGACGCTAACCAGCGGGGCAGAGCTGCACCTGCCGAGCCCTGAGGCGCGCCTGCCAGGGCCCGAGCTACTTGCGCTGCTACGGCAACAGCGCATCGAAGTGCTGGGGATGACACCGTCGGCACTGGCTGCTTTGCCGATCGAGGAGACCCCCGCTGACTTGCCTGACCTCAAGGTGGTGCTGGCGGGCGGCGAAGCCTGTCCCGCTCAGCTCGTGGCGCGCTTTGCGCCGGGGCGGCAGATGTGGAACGGCTACGGTCCCACCGAGGCCACCTGCGATGCGACTGCTACCCTGTGCCACGACGATGGGCAGCCCCCAACGATCGGACGTCCGCTGCCGAACGTGCGCGCCTACGTTCTGGATGCCTGGCGGCAGCCGCTGCCGGTCGCTGTCCCCGGAGAGCTGTATATCGGTGGGGTCGGCGTCGGCCGCGGCTATCTGAATCACCCGCAGCTGACGGCGCAGAAGTTCCTGGCCGATCCCTTCGCCCTCGCTGCCGACGCTCGGATGTACGCGACGGGCGATCTCGTCCGCTGGCGCCACGATGGGCAGCTTGAGTATCTCGGGCGCATCGATCAGCAGATCAAGCTGCGCGGTCATCGCATTGAGCTCGGCGAGATCGAGACGGCGCTGGCTGAGCATCCCGACATCAAGGACGCGCGCGCCGCCGTGCCGAAAGACGGTAGGGGTGCGCCGCGCCTAGTCGGCTACATCGTCCCTCGGGCTGGGCGTCAGCCGACGGTGACGGCCCTGCGCGCGCATCTTGAAGCCCGACTGCCGACCTACATGATCCCGGCAGCCTTCGTCTTTCTGCGCGAGCTACCGCTGTCGGTCAACGGCAAGCTCGAATTGGACGCGGTGCCGGTGCCGGCCTTTGAGCGTGAGCTCCTGGGCAGCGACTTGGTGCTCCCCAGAAACCACCGCGAGCAGCAGCTGGTGCAGATCTTCTCATCGGTACTGGGGGTGAACGAGCTGGGGGTGTGCGATGACTTTTTCGCCCTCGGCGGTGACTCTATCGCGGCGCTAAGCTGCGTCGCGCGGGCGGCCCAAGAGGGGTTGCGCTTCAGCGTCCAAGATCTGTTCCGCAATCGCTCGATCGAACGCCTGGCAGGCTGTGTCCAGGAACAGCCGATCGCCGCCGACCCGCAGGCTTCCGCCTTGGCTAGCGAGCCGCGTGTCCGTCGGCTCGCCGCGGCCTATTCTCCTGCCGACTTTCCCCTCTGCGGCCTGGGAGAGGCCGCGCTACAGGCCTTGATCGCGCAGCTTGACCTGCCGGCGGGGGACGCCAT
Organism: Pseudomonadota bacterium; assembly: GCA_035345735.1. GTDB lineage: Bacteria > Myxococcota_A > Polyangia > Palsa-1104 > JAEUJZ01 > JAEUJZ01. The sequence goes on from DAORCZ010000142.1 coordinate 5,323, forward strand.
TGAGGATCTATATCCGCTCTCGCCGATGCAGGAAGGGATGGTGTTTCACACCCTGCTAAGTCGCGGGTCCGCCGTGTACTACGAGCAGACGCAGCACACGATGGTTGGCGCGCTTGACCCCGAGCGGTTGCTGCGGGCGTGGCAGTGTGTCATCGATCGCCAGCCGGTGCTGCGCACCGCTTTCCTCGTCGCCGGACTTGAGCGACCGCTGCAGTGCGTGCATGCGACCGCCACCCTGCCGTTTTGTCGGCACGACCTGCGCGCGCTTTCGACCGAGGCACGGGCGCAACGCATCGAACAGATCGCGGCGCTGCGGCGGACCGAGGGGTTTGCGCTCGATCGTGCGCCGCTCTTGCGTGTGGATTTGATGCAGACGGGCGAGCAGGCTTACACGCTGCTCCTCGGCTTCCATCACGCGCTACTCGACGGATGGTCTGAGCCAAAGCTCTTGGCAGAGGTCGTCTCGACCTACGATGCGCTGGTGAGCGGCGACCTGCTTCCGCGGCCGCCAGCCCGCAGCCTGCGCGACTACCTGCAGTGGCTGTCGGGGCAGGATCTGGCGTCGGCCGAGGCCTTTTTTCGTCACAACCTGGCGGGCATCTCGACGGCTACGCCGCTGCCCGGTCTGCTCGCGCCGGCGCATCGCGATGGGCCCACCGTGAAGCAGTCAGCGCTACTCACCCGCGTCCTTCCCGCCGCGCTGGATGCGTCGCTGCGGCGCGTCGCGCAGGCCGGGCGGATCACTCTGGGAACGCTGTTTCAGAGCGCCTTCGCTCTGCTTCTTCTGCGCACCACCGCCGAGGACGTCGTCGTTTTTGGCACCACGGTTTCGGGCCGTCCGCCGGTCCTGCCGGAGATCGAGTCACGCCTGGGTTTGTTCATCAACACGCTGCCGCTGTGTGCTGCCTTCGACGAACAGGCGCCCTTCATCGAGTGGGCACGGCGGCTCCAAGAGGTGCAGGCCGCGGCCCGCGAGTTCGAGGCCGTACCGCTGGTGAAGGTGCACGGCTACAGCGACGTGCCGCGGGGCCAGCCGCTCTTCGACTGCGTGCTGGTCTACGAGAACTACCCGCGTGAGCCGGGGGCCCTGTGCTCGCAGTCCGGGTGGCGGGTCGTCGATGTACGGCAGCACGAGATGACGAACTTTGCGCTGACGGTAGCGATCATTCCCGGGCGCGAGCTGACGCTGAAGTTCGAGTACGACAGGGCGCGTTTCGAGCCCGGTGCGGTGGAGCGTCTCTTGGGCTGGTTTGAGGGGTTGCTGCAATCGATCGCCGACGATGCCAGCCGGTTACTTCATGAGCTGCCGCTGAGCGCGGAGCCCGAGCCGGCTGCATTCCCCGAGCGGGGGCACAGCCCGCAGTTGCCGTGCATTGGCAACCCGCCCGAGAGTATCCATGAGCTGCTGGCCGCGCAGGCCCGGCGAGTACCCGACGCCGCGGCGCTGCAGCCGGCCGGTGGCGGCGCAGCGATTAGCTACGACCGCCTCGAACGCCAGGCGAATCAGCTCGCCCGGCAGCTCATCGGGGCAGGGCTGCAGCCGCAGTCGCCGGTTGGCCTCTTCCTGCACGATGGCACGGCTCGCGTCCTCGGCATGCTGGCGATCTGGAAGGCGGGTGGGGTGTACGTGCCTCTCGACCCCGATCACCCGGATGAGCGACTGCGGCGCATCCTGCAGGACCTCGCAGCGGCTGACCACGCGGGTGGACCGCCTTCGCTGCTTCTTTCGCAGGCGAGTGTCGCGACTCGTCTTGCGGCAATGGACTCACCGCTGCCTCGACTGTGCTTCGAAGATCTGCAGGCCATGAGTGCGCAGCAGGCCGAAACGCCCCCCGCACCCCAAGTTCGTGCCGAGGCTGCGAGCTACATCATCTACACCTCCGGCTCGACGGGGCAGCCCAAGGGCGTGGTGGTGACGCACGGCAATATTGTTCACTCCACGATGGCGCGACTGCAGTTCTATGGTCAGCCCGTGCAGCGCTGCCTGCAGCTGGCGTCACCGATGTTCGATAGCTCGCTGGCCGAGATGCTGTGGACTCTGGCCTCGGGCGGCACGCTGATCATCCCCGCACCAGGGCAGAAGACGCCGGCCGGGCTGCGAGCGCTTCTCGCCGACCACGCGATCAGTCATCTGCTCTTGGTTCCATCGCTGTATCGACAGATCCTTGAGGCGACGGAGACCTCGTCACCGCTTGCTGCGCTGCGAACCGTGGTGCTGGGCGGCGAAGCGCTGCCCCCAGCGCTGGCAGAGCAGCACTACGCGCGCCTGCCCAGCACGGCGCTCTACAACGAGTATGGGCCAACCGAGGCCACGATCTGGGCGACGGTGTATCGGGTACCCCAGACCGTCTTGCCGGACGGGGCGGTGCCGATTGGCAAGGCCATCCCGGGCGCCGAGATCGTCGTCATGGATCGCCACGGCCAGCCGCTGCCGATCGGCCTCCCCGGCGAGATCTACGTCGGGGGGGCGGGGGTCGCGCACGGCTATCTCAACCAGCCAGAGCGCACGGCGCAGCGCTTCGTCTGGTGGCCGCGCAATGGCGCACAGCCCCAGCGGCTCTATCGCAGCGGCGACCGCGGACGCTTCTTGCCCGACGGAAACTTGGACTTTCTAGGCCGACTCGACGAACAGGTAAAGCTGCGCGGCTTTCGTATTGAGCCCGGCGAGATCGAAGCTGCGCTGCTTTCCCATCCCGAGGTGCAGGCCTGTGTCGTCGTCGTGCGCAGCGAGGATGGCAGCGAGCCGCGTCTCGTTGCTTACGTTGTCCCCAGCCGCGTGACCGACGAGCCGCCGACGGTATCTAGCCTGCGGGAGCACCTGGCCGATCGCGTGCCCTACTACATGCTGCCGGCGGCTTTTGTGTTCCTCAGCGCGCTGCCCCGCATGGCCTCCGGCAAGGTGGATCGTCGCGCTCTCCCGGCCCCGGTCCCGACGCAGGTCGCTTCGACCTACGTCGCGCCGCGCACTCCCACCGAGCAGCTTCTCGCCGACCTCTTCGCTGAGCTCCTCGGCTGTCCGCGGGTCGGGGTGCACGACGACTTCTTTGTGCTCGGTGGTCATTCGCTGCTGTGCATCCAGGTCGCCAGCCGGGCGGCGCAGGCCGGAATCGACATCGCGGTGGCCGATGTCTACATGCGCCCAACCGTCGCTGAGCTTGCGGCAAAGCTTGGCCCGCCGGCCAAGGCTTCCTGCCTGATGCCGCTCGCGGTCGGCGGTCGGGCGGGGGCGATCATCTTTCTACCTGCCGTCGGTGGACACCTCTCGGCGCACATCCTGCAGTTAGCCCGTGGGCTGCGCGGCGAGCGACCCGTCTATGGCCTGACCACCCCCCCGCATGCCGGCACCGGCGAGATGCCCCGGACCTTGTCCAGCTTGTGTGCCCGCTACGCACAGGAACTTCAGGCCGGGCTGGCCCCTGCAGCCTATCGAGGACCGCTGGTTCTTGTCGGCTATTGCTTCGGCGGCGTGGCGGCCCTGGAGCTTGCATGTCAGCTACAGCAGGCTGGGATTTCCGTCGAACAGGTCATCCTGCTAGAGGCTGTCGCACCGCATCTTGAGGGTCATCAGCGCGAGTCCTTTGACCGTGTGGCTGCGCTGTTGCGCGTCGCAGAGCGCTGGGATCTGCGCCTGCCTACCGCGTCGCTGCGAACGCAGTCGGAAGAGCAGGTGACGGCGCAGATCATGGCCGCGGCGAGCCGCGCCGATTCTCCACTTGCCAAGGCCTACACGGCGCGAACTCTGCGCGCCATCGTCGATACGCAGGAGGCCTGTCGCGACATGCTCCCCGACTGGGCTCCGCGCCTGCCGAGCGCACCGGTACAGCTAATCCGTGCCGCCGATCAGATCGATCCCGCCATCCCCTGGGACTACGGCTGGAGCGCGCTGGGAACGCTGACCGGCGTCTGTAGCGTGCCTGGCGATCACTTCGGCTTTATTCGTTCGCCCCACGTCGAACAGACGCTGGAGCACTTGCGCGCCCTGATCTTTGCGTCTGCGACCAAGCCGAACTAGCCATCCGATCCGCGGCGCCGCGGTGCGGCCCGCCATACGGGGTGGGATAGTCGGCCAGCGGCGTGGTATATCCGCCGCGTGAATCACGACTTTGAAGTCTCCGACGGAGAGTCGGGGCAGACTTTGGCTGCGGTGTTGCGCAGTCGTCTTGGCTTGTCCTGGAACGCCGCCCGCACGCTGTGTGAGCGCGGCAAAGTAAAGATTGGCGCGCAGCTGATTCTCGACGGTGCCAAGCGGGTTCGACGTGGCATGGCGATCGCAGTGAGGCCGCAGGCTCCGCGACCCCTCAGCGAGCGCGCCACCATGGCCCTGGCCTCCATCGTCTACGAAGACTCGCAGGTGGTGGTCATCGACAAGCCGGCCGGGCTGCAGAGCGTGCCCTACGACAACGACGGCAGCGACACCGCGATGGACTTCATCCGCGAGGCCTGGCGCCACGGCCGGCGAGATGGCCGTTCGGCGTCCGAGATCCCGCTCCACGTCGTGCACCGCATCGACAAAGAGACCTCGGGCCTGCTCTTGTTCGCCAAGACCAAAAAGGCGCTGCGTGAGCTGCAGCTGCGCTGGCGAGCCCACGACATCGAGCGACGGTATCTGTGTGTAGTGCATGGTCGCCTGCTTGACCGCACCATCGAGTCCTACTTCGTGGACGACCGCGGCGATGGCCTACGCGGCTCGCTGCGTCCGCGCTATCGCGACGATGGAACGCCGATGCCGCTCCCGCCTGGGCTGGGCAAGCGCGCCGTGACGCATGTGCAAGCGCTCGAATTCATTGACCGCACGGCGACCTACTGCGCCATCACCATCGAGACCGGCAAGACGCACCAGATCCGCATTCATCTCTCGGAAACCGGCCATCCCGTGGTCGGCGAGCAGGTGTACATCCGCGACTTCCTGCGGGCCGGGATCGAGCCGCTGCGTTCTCCGCGCCTGCTGCTGCATGCCGAGACCCTGGGCTTTGCTCATCCGACAACCGGGGAAGTCATCCGCTTGCACCGTCCGCCGCCGCCGGCCTTTCTCGGCACCCTGGCACAGCTACGGGCTATACAAGCCTCCACATTCTCCATATCCTAGAGATCGCACGCTGCGTCTTTTCTCCGTCTGATCTAGGTCTCTTTTTGGCTTTTCTTGGCTCTTGGGGGGGCCTGCCGGATGCAGCTTGCGCCGTGCAGAAAGGAATGAGGCTATGGGAAAGCGTCTTTATGTTGGCAATTTGCCGTATAGCGTCGGTGAGGCTGAAATTACGGAGTTCTTCCAGCAGAACAGTCCTCGTCGAGTGCAGCAGGTCAAAATCATTCACGATCGGGATACCGGGAGGCCGCGAGGCTTTGCATTCGTCGAGCTAGCAGACGATGCGCAAGCAAAGTCGGCCATTGCCGAGCTGCATAACAGCAAGTTCGGTGGTCGCACGATCGTCGTAAACGAGGCACACGAGCGACCGCGCAAGAGTGTCTAGGCCCCTCCCGCCGTCCACCCCCGTCTCTCTCTGCCGTCTTCTGCCCGCTCTCCTGCCTAGCTGTGATCCGTCGCTGCACCGCCGTCCGCTGGATTGAGAAGTTCGATCCAGTCGGGGCTGCGGGCGCTGATGGCGTAGGTCTCGCAGTCGTGTGGCTCGGCGATCTCAAGACGCGAGCCGGGCTGCAGGCGGATGTGGCGGGGGACAGCGATCGTCGATGCGTCGTCAGGCAGGAGGCCGCGCAGCATCAGATCGCATACGAAGAGCATGACGTCGCGCGCTCGGACCTCCGCCGCGTCATCGTCGCCAGGCGGGCGTGCCGACGCGGGTGTACTGGGCAGCGCAACCGCGATATCGGGCAGCGCCAAGATCTCAAGACCGCTCGACAGCAGGCAGGGCCGGCCCTCGTGCTCGCCGCGATTCCAGTCGATCCAGGCGACGAACGGGACCTGCTCACTGGCCGTTTCGCCCAGCTGACTCAGCGCGATCTCGCGGGACTTGAAGGCCTTGCCGGCGCGATTTAAGACCATCCCCGGCGCCTCGGGATGAGCCAGCAAGAGGGCCCGCGCCAGATCGGCGAGGATGCGGGCCGCCTCGTTGGTCACCGCCACCGGTGGCTGATCGTTGCGGCCGCTAAGCTGTGCCGCGATGCGTGGCGTATGCGGGCCGCCGACAAACAGGCCGACATGGGCGCGGCCACACTGGCTCTCGGCCCCGTAGGGCTGCGGTCGATACAGCAGGAAGGCGCGATGCGATCCGGACTGCAGCTCGGCGGAGAAACCCGGCTCGGTCTGCTTGTTGCGGATCAGCGGAATGATGCGCACGCTGGGGTGCCGCCACAGCCCGCAGGGACTCGGGGCTCTCTCTGACGAGTCCACCGGGCCGAGGCTGATCGCCGGCCGGGGCGACGGATCGATGAGCCGCGACAGGGCCGCGGCGTCCTGCGGAAGCTCCCGGTCCAAAACGAGGGTCAGCGTGAAGAACGCATCGTGGGGTCGGCCGGGGCCCGAGGGCTTTCGACCGGGGCGATTCTTGCCGCGGGCCCACGGAGGCTCGCCGGGAGCCGAGGGTCCGTCGCGTTCGCCGGCTCCCCGCAGCGCGCGTTCTACCTGATGGATGCGCAGCCGCGCGGCGTACTCGGACTCGCTGCCGGGGAACAGCAGCATGCGGCTCGCCCACAGCCCAGGCAGATCGTCGGGGGCCTCGCGGACCTCGTTGTGAAACGACTCGGGGGGCACACCGGTGCCGAAGATGGCGACGCGCAGGCCCAAAAGGGGCGTGAAGCCCTCGCACACCTCGGCGCCAAAGCCGATCGTCGCGCCATCGCTGAGCGTGACCAAGCCGACGCGTGTCGTGGCGTTGTAGTCGTCGATCGTGCCCGCCAGGATCTTCACCGCCCCGCTGTCGGGCGAGCCGTTCGCCCGGGGCTCCTTCGGGCTGGCGCTGTCGTCATAAAGAGCGTCCGATGCAGCGGTGGCGGGCGCTGACCCGGCATCTGGCGCATCGTCCTCCCCGTCGTCCTCGGTCCGGGAGGCAGCCTCGGCATCGGCGGGGTCTGATTGGATAACCGCCTGCCAGGCCGAGCGCAGACGCGAGAAGAAGCCCATGACGTGATTATCGCGCAGGCCAGCGCCCATAGGGGAGGGCCGGCGTGTCCCCGCCCGCCCGAATTTTTTTTGATCGGCAGGGACACTTTGATTCGGCGCCGGTGTTTCACCCGCAGAACCAAGGCGGTCGTCGAGAA
>DAORCZ010000143.1:0-12527 GCA_035345735.1 Pseudomonadota bacterium
CGACGCCGGGGATGCCCTCGATGACCGGCTCGATGACGTTCTGGGCGTAGTCGTAAAGCTGCGGTCCGCTGAAGCCCTCGCCCGATACCGCGATCTGGATGACGGCGGCGTTGCTGGGGTCGTACTGCAGCACGAACGGCGGCAGCACGCCCAGCGACTTGGGCACCGCGGCCATGGCAAAGGCCACCTGCTGCTGCACCAGCACCTGCGCCGAGTTGAGATCGGTGCCCCAGTTCAGCCACACGAACACCACCGACAGATCGTTGCGCGACACGCTCTGCACGTGATCGACGCCGGGGGTGGCGCTGACGTATTTTTCGATGCGCCAGGTGATCGTCTTTTCGACGTCTTTGGGACCCAGGCCGGGGGCCAGCGTGCCGACCACCAGCACCGGCGGCGTCAGCTCGGGAAAGGTATCGACGCTCATGCGCGGCACGACGACCGCCGAGAAAATGACGAGCGCGATGCTGATCATCAGGATCGCGATCGGATTATTCAGGGCGAGGCGCGTCATCGGCGGACCTCCGGGCTAGCGGCGGGCTTGGCTTGCTCAGCAGGAGCAGCGGGGGGCGCCGTCGGGGGTGTCTCTACACGCTCGCTTACCGGATCGCCATCGCTCAGCAGGGCGCGTCCTTCGGTGACCACGGGCGTACCCGCGAGTAGCGTGGGGGCGACGAACAAGCTGCCGCCGCTTTCGCCCAGCACCGCGATCTTTAGGCTGTGCGCGTGGTGCTCGCGGACGACAAACAGCGCGGCCTGCTCACCGCGCACGGCCGCTGCGCGCAGCGGGATCTGCGTCGCCGGCTGCGGCTCGCGGATGCCGATGGTGAGCTCGGCCGTGGTGCCGACCGGGATCTGCTGCGAGGGATTGTCGAGATCGATCTCGGCATGCACGGTGCGCGTCGCGCCATCCGCAGCGGGGGCCCGGCGAGCGATCTTGCCTTCCAGGTCGCCCCCCGTGGCCAGAAGGTGCAGCCGCACCGGCGTCTCGGGTCGCACCAGGGCAAAGTCGGCCTCGGGGACATCCAAAAGGACGCGCACGCGGGCCCGATCGACCAGCGTGAGGATCGCTGCGCCGGGACGAGCAAAGCCGCCGGGATCAAGCAGGCGCTCCGCGACCTCGCCATCGAACGGCGCACGCAGCACGCAGTCATCGACTTCCAAGGCAGCGCGCACCATGCGTGCGTTCTGCGCCAGAAGCTCCGCCTGCTTGCTCTTGCTCTCGGCCTCGCGGCGCTCGACTTCGTTGGGCGAGACGTAGCCGCCGGCCAGCAGACCCGACAGCCGGCCGGCTTCGCTCTCGATCGCGACCTGCGTGGCGCTCAGCGCGCGGGCTTGCTGCTGCATGGCGCGGCTCTGGGCCGAGGCGCTCTTGCACTCCAGCGTCGCCAGCACCTGCCCACGCGCTGCGGGCTCGCCCGGTCGCACCAGCACGGTGTCGACATAGGCCGAGGTGAACTGCGGGCCGATGCGTGCCTCTAGCCAGGGCGCGACGGTGCCGACATAGCGCCGGGTCGGCCGATACTGGCTCGCCTGCGCCGCGACCACCGACACGCCGCGCGGCGTCTGACTGAGCGCGACGCGATTTTCGCCCGAGCGCGCGTGCAGGAACAGCGCCAGGGTGATGACCCCGACCAGCGCCACCAGCGCGAAGACGATGACGGGAATGGGCAGGTTTTTTACCGGGGTAGGGGGCGGATGCTCGGACATGTGGAACCTCGATCGGGGGGCCAGACCAAGTCACGGCGGAGAGCGCGTGAATCGAGCCGCTAAAGCCCGCGGGCCAGGCTGCGGTTGAAGGCGGCGCGGGCGCGCAAGACCTCGAAGCGACCGATCGAGAGCTGGATCTCGGCATCGGTGCGCAGCACTTCGGCATCGGCGAGCTCAACGCTGGTGCTCAGGCCGACGCGGAAGCGGGCGCTGGCTTGCTCATAGTTTCGCTGCGCAGCGGCGTTGGCGGCGACGAGTGCCGGCAGCATCGCCTGAGCACTCATAAAGGCGGTGTAGCCGCGCTGGATCTCCGACAGCAGGCGGCGCTTTACGGCATCGATCTCGTGACGCAGGACGACTTCTTGCGCCTGGCTCTGTCGTCGTGCCGCCAGCACCGTGCCGTCGAACAGCGGGCCCTGCAGGACGACGCCGACATCCCAGTTGGGCACGCTGGGCACCCAGCCTGACTGCGGCGAGGGTCCGCCCGTCGTCGGAGCGCCCCCGGCTCGCCCGCTTAATCCAGCGCTCAGGGCCAGGCTGGGGGCTAGGCGCAGCGTGGTGGCGCGCGTCCCGGCTTGCTGGGCCGCCAGTCGAGCCAGCGCCACCTGCAGGCCGGGATCACGGCTGAGCGCTTCGGCAATCGCCTCGCCCAGCGGCGGCAGCGGGGCAGGGGCCGCATCGACGTCGACACGGGCCGGCTCGGCAGGTGCGGCATCGAGCAGCAGGTCAGGCACACCGACGACCGCGGCAAGCATCGCCTGGGCCTGCTCAAGCCCCCCGGCGGCGCGGGTGCGGCCCACCGCAAAGCGCGTCAGATCGGCTTCGGCGCGGGTCAGATCGATGGCCGGACGCAGGCCACGATCGACGCTGGCCTTGACCATGTCGCGTCGGACCAGCGAGCGCCGATAGGCTTCCTCAGCCGCCCGCTCGACGGCGTGGGCAGAAAGGACGCTATAGAACAGCGTCTCGACGGCAAGCGCGACATCCAGGCCCTCGGCCAGGGCTCGGCTGCGCGCTCCTTCGGTCTCGGCATCGGCGGCTGCGGCGAGCGCGGCCAAGCGACCGAAGTCATAGATCGGCTGGCGCAGACCCAGCGCGACCACAGTCGAGGGATAGGCATCGCCGAAGCCGCCATCGCCGCGACTGCCACCGATGCGCGGCAGATCGACGGCGCGCACCCCCAGGAACATCGCGGTGCTGTTGTTCATCGTGCCGTAGAACAGCTGAGCGGTGGCGCCAAGCTGGGGCAGCCACTCGGCGCGCACACCGGACGCTGCGGCCTTGGCGACCTCGATCCGGGCCTGCGCGGCCTGCAGCGAGGGCTGATGGCTGCGGGCATAGTCGAGTGCGGCTGGCAGCGTCATGCTCGGCGTCACCCCCGACCCGCTCTCGGCCCGCGATCCCGTCGCCTGCCCGATCATCGCCAGGCTCATCGTCAGGCTCATCGCCCGGTTCATCGCCAGGCTCGGGCGTCCCCGAACTCGCGGTCTCGAATTGAGCGCAGTGCTTCGCATAGAGCTGGGCATTTGCACCCCCTATGCCAAGTCGCCTGAATCCTGCGCAGCGACGGTCTTCTTGGCTGTCGGGTGAGATTCAGAGAAAGCGCTCGAGCCCGCGATCGGGAAATTTTTCGCTCAACCCCGCGCTTGCTCCTGGCCTGCCTCCGGCTTCCGCGACAACCTGCCGGCCATGATGAATTCCCTGTTGTGGAAATTTTCCCGAGGGCCGGGAAATTTTTCTCAGCGCAGCGCTCGGCCAGCCGACCACAGCGACGGAAGAGGGCCTGCCCGGCTTGGCCCGCGGCTTGCTGCGGACTTCCTCGATCGATGGACGAAATCACGTGGGCGCACATGATGACCGCCGGCTCTCCGAGCGAGCTGGATCTGCGGGCGGCGGGGCTGAGCTGGCTGCGCTCGCGGGCCGCGCTGCTCTGGCTGGGCATCCTGATTTCGATCTGCGCCATCGCCAGCCTGTCCCTGTGGGATGTGAAGCGCCGCCACGCCGAGTCGATGGAGGACTTCGGTCAGCTGCAAGAGCGCCTGGCCAAGAGCTTGGCGCTGCAGCTGCAAGATCACCTGCAGGCCGGTGTGTCACCGTCGGGCCCTGCGTGGAGCCGGGTGCTCAAGAGCTTGGTCTCGCTGGAGCAGGCCGGCGTGACCATGATCCTGCTGTGGTCGCCGCACAGCGCCGGCTTTGTCAGTCTCAGCGGGCGGCCAGCCCCGCCGGGCTTTCTGGCCGAGGCGCTGGCCCGCGGGCAGAGCTTCACGCGCATCGATCGCGAGGTAGCCGCTGCCTTGGGCTTGCCGCGCCGAGCCGCGATGGTTGGCCTGGCCAGCTTTCACGATGCCGCCGGTGCGACCTATCGCGTGGCTGCCGTCGCCACCGCGCTGCGGGCCCGCGATCGCGAGATCCAGGCCGGTCGTCGCGTCTTGCTGTCGGTGCTGGTGGCGGCCGGGGCGGTGCTGCTCTTGGGGGCGCTGGCCCTGCACTGGCAGCGACAAGAGCTGAGGACGCAGAAGCAGCTGGCCCTGGAAGAAGCGCATCGCCGCCGCGAGGCCGATCTGGAGCGCGCCAGTCGCGCCGCGACGCTAGGGACGCTGGCCATGGGCATCACGCACGAGCTATCGACGCCGCTTAGCATCATCGCCGCCCGCGCCGAGCAGCTGATAAGCCGCCTGCCCGCCGACGAGCGCAGCGGGCGAGGGGCGCAGGTCATCGCCGAGCAGGCCGAGCGCATGGGGCAGATCATCCGCGGCATCCTGGCGCTGGTCCGCGACCAGCCACCGATCGCCGATCGCCTGTCGCCGCTCGCGGTCGGCAAGGGCGCCGTGGCTCTCGTGCAGCACCGCTTTGCCGAGGTCGGCGTCGAGCTGCGCGTCAGCTCCGATGCCGGGGCCTCGCTATCGTCTCTGCGCGGCGATCAGCGGCTGTTAGAACAGGCCGTGGTCAACCTGCTGCTCAACGCCTGCGATGCCTGTCGCGGCGGCGGTCAGGTCGGCCTGCAGATGGTCTCGACGGATGGACAGGTAGTTTTCCGGGTGTTAGACGATGGGGTCGGGATTTCTCCCGAAGCGGCAGCGCGGGCGATGGAGCCGTTCTTCACCACCAAGCCGGTCGGGCAGGGCTCGGGCCTGGGCCTGGCCGTCACGCACGAGATCGTAAAGAGTCACCGCGGCACGCTGCGCATCGAGCCGCGAAAAGGGGGCGGTACCTGCGCCGAGATCGCCCTGCCGCAAGCCGAGGAAGGCCACGCCCATGCAACCTGAGGCAGCCGGGAGTCCCCGCGTGCTGATTGTCGATGACCAGCTAGAGATGGCCCGCACGCTGTGCGATGGCTTGGCCGATCACGGCTTTTCCGCCCAGCCGGCCTCGTCGGGGCGCGAGGCGCTGGCGCTGCTCGCTGAGGGGTCGTTTTCGGCCCTGGTCACCGATCTGCGCATGCCGGGGATGGATGGCCTGTCGCTCCTGACCCAGGCCAAGCGGCTGGCACCCGAGCGACCGATCCTGATCATGACCGCCCACGGCGCCATCGACAGCGCCATCGAGTCGATTCGCCAGGGCGCCTATCACTACCTCACCAAGCCCTTTAAGCTCGACGAGCTGGCGATTTTTCTGCGGCGGGCCATCGAAGACAGCCGGCTGCGGCGCGAGACGGCGGCGTTGCGCACGACGCTGCGCGAGCGCTTCGGCCGGGCGACGATTGTCGGGCACAGCCCGGCGATGCGCGCGCTGTTCGACACGCTGGGGCGGGTGGCGGTCTCGGATGTTCCGCTCTTGCTTGGCGGCGAGACCGGCACCGGCAAGGGGTTGCTCGCCCGCGTGGTGCACGCCGAAAGCCGCCGCGCCAGCGGACCGTTCGTCGAGGTCAACTGCGCCGCCCTGCCCGAGACGCTGCTCGAAAGCGAGCTGTTTGGTCACGAGCGCGGGGCGTTTACCGGCGCCGCCAAGAGCCGACGCGGCCTGGTCAGCCAAGCCGATGGCGGCACCCTATTTCTCGACGAGATCGGCGATGTCACGCTGCCCATCCAGGCCAAGCTGCTGCACGTCCTTGAGCAGGGGCAGGTGCGGCCGGTGGGCTCGGATCACGCAAGCCCAGTCGATGTGCGGATCATCGCCGCCACCCATCGCGATCTGCGGGCCGCGGTGCGCGATGGCGGCTTCCGCGAGGATCTGTTCTATCGCCTCGATGTCGTCTCGGTGCAGCTCCCCGCGCTGCGGCAGCGACGCGAGGACATTCCGTTTTTGGTCGATCACTTCCTGCGCGAGCAGCGACCCCGCCACCCGCAGTCGCCGATGCAGCGCTTCTCGGCCGAGGCGATGCGTCAGCTCTTGGCCTATCCCTGGCCGGGCAACGTGCGCGAGCTAGCCCATGTCGTCGAGCGGGCCCTGGTGCTGTCGCGTGACGCCGAGGTTGGGCTCGATGAGCTGCCGCCGAGCCTGCGCTCTCCCGAGTCACCGCATCCGGCAATCAGCGATGGAGAGATCCTGCCCATCCGCGTTGTGCAGCGCCGCTATGCCGCCTGGGTCTTGGGCCAGTGCGGCGGCCATCGCGGGCGCGCCGCCGAAAAGCTCGGCGTCGATGTGAAGACCCTCTACAACTGGCTCAGCGAGTCTTAGGGGCGGGCGACGGGGGGGGGAGGAAGAGGCTCGTTCCCCCGTCGCAGACTGCGTCGTCAGCGGCGCGACGTGGAAGAGGGAGGAGAGAGGAAGGCCGCAGGGCCTAGAGGCAGCGTCCGGTGCCGTTGCAGCTCTGGTTGGTGCCGCAGGCGGTGCCGTAGGGGGCGAAGTTGGCGGGGCAGCTTGTGCGGATGCCGTCGCAGGAGTCGGCGGGGTCGCAGGTGGCACTAGCGCCGGCGACTTTGCAGGTCGTGCCGGCGGGCTTGAGCGCATCGCGGGGACAGGCCACGCTGCTGCCGGTGCAGAGCTCGGCCAGGTCGCAGGCTCCAGCGGCCGAGCGGCAGACGGTGGTGCTGCTCTTGAGCGCATCGCCGGGGCAGTCCGGGCCGGCTCCGGTGCAGGTCTCGGCGATATCACAGGGGCCGGCACTGGGGCGGCAGACGGTGGCGCTGCTTTGGAATGCGTTCATCGGGCAGGCGGCGCTTGAGCCTGTGCAGTTCTCTGCGACGTCGCAGGCGCCGTTTTTGGGACGGCAGACGATGGAGTTGCTCTTGAGCGGGTTGGCAGGGCAGGCGGTATTGGTGCCGTCGCACAGGGCAGGCAGATCGCACAGGTCGGTGGCACCGCGGCAGGTGAAGGCGGCGGCGGCGGTGATGGTGCCGCAGGTGCCGTTGGTGCCGCCGGTCTGTGCGGCCAAGCAGGACTGGCAGTCCGTGGCGACGCCGCCACCGCAGGCGGTGTCACAGCAGACGCCGTCGACGCAGCTTCCGCTTAGGCACTCTGCGCCTGCGCTGCAGGCCGTGCCGTTGGTCTTGGGCCCGAACACGTACGCCGCTCCTGCACTACTGGTGGCCCCCGGATCGGCCAGACGGGCCCCAATGAGCGCGGTGTTGCCATCGCCGGACAGCGACACCGTAACGCCGAAGATGTCAGCTACTGCCTTGTCCGAAGCCACCAACTTCTGCTGCTCGGTCCAGACGCCGGCGCTGCGCGTGAAGACGTAGGCCGCTCCGGCAAAGGTGGTGCCCCCTGGACTGGCCTGAACGGCCCCGATGAGCGCGGTGTTGCTATCGCCGGACACCGACACCGAAAACCCGAAGTTGTCACTCGCCGCCTTGTCGGAGGCCACGAGCTTCTGCTGCTGAGTCCAGACGCCGGTGCTGCGTGTGAAGACGTACGCCGCTCCGGCATCACCCGTGCCGCCCGGATTAGCCGCATAGGCCCCGATGAGCGCGGTGTTGCCATCGGCAGACACCGAGACTGAAACCCCGAAGAAGTCATTCAGCGCGTTGTCCGAGGCCACGAGCTTCTGCTGTTCCGTCCAGAGGCCGGCGCTGCGCGTGAAGACGTACGCCGCCCCGGCATCAGTTGTGCCCCCCGGATCGGCTTGCAAAGCCCCGATGAGCGCGGTGCTGCCATCGGCAGACAGCGACACCGACTGCCCGAAGAGGTCGCTCGCCGCCTTGTCGGAGGCCACGAGCTTCTGCTGCTCGGTCCAGACGCCGGCGCTGCGCGTGAAGACGTAGGCTGCTCCGGCATTGCTGGTACCCCCCGGATCGGCGAAATGGGCCCCGATGATCGCGGTGTTGCCATCCGCGGACACCGACGCCGAAAACCCGAAGAGGTCATCCACCGCCTTGTCCGAGGCCACGAGTTTCTGCTGCTCGGTCCAGACGCCGGCGCTGCGCGTGAAGACGTAGGCTGCTCCGGCATTGCTGGTGCCCCCCGGATCGGCCCGATAGGCCCCGATGATCGCGGTGTTGCCATCGGCGGACACCGACACCGAAGACCCAAAGAAGTCACCGGCCACCTTGTCCGAGGCCACCAGCTTCTGTTGCTCGGTCCAGACGCCGGCGCTGCGCGTGTAGACGTACGCCGCGCCCGCATTTGCGGTGCCCCCGGGATCGGCCTGCCAGGCTCCGATGAGCGCGGTGTTACCATCCGCGGACACTGACACCGAAGACGCGAAGTTGTCATTCGCTGCTTTGTCTGATGCCACGAGCTTCTGCTGCTCCGTCCACATCAGCGGGTCGATGGCGATGGGGTAGCGGGCGTCGCGGTCGTCGATGGAAAGCGCTAGGTGGCGACCGTCGGGGCTGACCTCAAGCTGGGCCGGCAACGCTTTGCCAGCGGCATCGGCGGCGAAGAGCTCGCCGTAGTGCAGGACATCTTTCCCCGCCGAGGAAACGAAGGCCACCTGGGCGCCGTGGCTGCGGGCCTGCAGCGTGCCCGAGATCGCCATCTCGACGCGCAGGCCGCTCGCGCGTTCGCGGCATTCGGGGCGGGCGGCGACGGTGAAGCCCTGCTCCAGCCCCATCGGGCCGTTTTCGTACCACTCGACCAGGCCGCTCCGACGAAGCTCGGCGCGGTGTCGTTCGCTGGTCAGCACGGGCGGCTCGGGAGTGTCGCCACAGCCGGCGCTGGACAGGGTCAGGCGCAGCGACTCGGCACCCACGGTCACCGCCACCCCGTCGCGGGCGATGCGTGCCTGGTAACCCTGGCCGTCATGGTGGGCGATGCGAGCGCGCCCGTCGGACGCAAAGTGATAGGCGGGAAGCTCGGCGGCCTCGCTCTGGCGGTCACGCAAGAGCTTGGCGCGTAGGGCCTGCGGGATGGCAGAGGACGCGGGCGAGGAGCTCAGCGACGCGCTCGTAGAGACGGTCTCTGCTGTCCCGGTCTCTGCCGCCCGCTCAGCTTGTCTGGGCTCGGTGCCGCAGTACAGGCCGACACTTGCGCTAAGCGCCAGCAGCAGCGCCAGCCTCCCGCGACCTGACAAGGAAGGGGGCTTGGGTTTGCTTCGCAACGACATGCTTGACTCCTGGTCCTGACAGACGAGTGCCTAGACGGCAGGGTGGCCTGTCACGCACGTCAGCCGCCGCGAAAAAGTCCGGGCCCCGAGTCGTAGGTCACCGAGCAAGCCCGTGGCAAGCTGAATCCGGTGGCCTGAAAAACGGCGCAAGCCCCCGTTTCAACCGAGTGGGCTGGGACTTGTAGGGGGGCTGGCCGGAGACCGCTACGCCGGCCAGGCCAGGGGGGCGGCGAAGTCGCGATGTAGGCCTGGGAAGAAACGGGCAAAAGGTGGGCGGTGTCGCGGGGCGGGCGAATTTCCCCAACCCGCTGTGGAGGCGATGGACGGGAAAGATTCCCGGTGGGCTGCAATCTTTCCCCGTCAGCGCCGCCCCCGCGGAGCCGTTTCCTCGACGACAATTGGGCTTGGCACATTGACTGCAATGGCACTCCTTGCGCCTCCGGCGAGCGAGCCACTCGCTCCGCAGGCCACCTCACCACAAGCCAAGGAGAATCCCATGACGATCAAGATCCTCGCCCTCAGCGGCCTCCTGTCCCTCGGTATCGCGACCCTGGCGCTGGCTGCAGAGCCGACCTCGGCCCCCGCCCCGGCCGACAAGAAGGACGGCAAGAAGGACGACAAGGGCAGCGACAAGCCCGTCGAGAAAAAAGACGATGCCAAAGGGGGCGCGCCCGCCGGTGGCGAAAAGAAGTAGTCGGCTGACCTGTGCCGTAGGGGCCGGCCGCCGGGACTGACTGAGCCTCGCTGCCCGATGGTGCCCGGGGATCGCCCACCGACGGAACCTGGGCGGGTGTTCGGCTGGCCCTGGCGCTGGCCCTGGTTCTGTCGTCGCCTCGTCGCTGTATCGTCGCTGTCGGATAGGGGGCCTCCCCGTGTATACTGGTCAGCTACCACGGGAAGATGCTCGGTCGCTGTGCCATAGGGCGGGGTTGCGCGAGTCGGGTGGGCCTGCTCAGCCTCTGGCTTCTTGCGGGCTTCGCCGGCTCGGTGCACGCCGCCTCATCCGAAGAAGCCAGCTTCCGCGAGCAGTACGCGCGAGCCTCCAAGCTCTACGCCGACAAGGACTACGCGGCAGCCGTCCCCGCTCTTCTTTCCGCCTATGCCATCACGCCGGCGCCCCAGCTTCTGTTCAACATCGGTCAGGCCTATCGCCGCTTAGAGAAGTGGGGCACGGCCCGCGTCTACTTCGAGATGTACCGCGCGCTCAGCCCCAACCTCAGCACCGCTGAACTCAGCAGCCTGGACGCGACGCTGGTCGAGCTGCGCGACAAGGACGAAGCCGCCCGTCGTCCCGAGATCGTGCAGACGACGCGGACGCTGGTCATCCAAGAAGAGAAGCCGCTGCCGCGCTGGCTGCGGCCACTTGGCCTAACCACCGGCCTGGTTGGGCTGTCGCTGGGCATCGCTGGCGGTGTGCTCCTGGGGCTGGATGGCACTTGCCGCGCGCCGGCCGTGGCCCCCGCCCTGCAGTGCGAGCAGATCTACAGCACCAAGACCCTGGGCGGCCCGCTCGTCGCGGTCGGTGGCGGTCTGTTTATCGCTGGCGGGATCACCTTTGCCCTGTCGCTGCGCAAGCCTTCGCGTCCCGAGCGGCGCCCTGGTGCGCCCGAGCCGCTGCAGGAGACGCTGCTCCTGCCGATCATGCGCAGCGATGTCGAGCCGCCCCCGCAGGGCTATAACCCCGACGGCACGCCCATCGATCCGGCGCCGCGCAGCCTGCCACCCGAGTCGCCAAACGATCGTCGGTCCAAGTAGATGCGAGTGGCCGGCTCCTCCCCCTTTTTTCGCGGGCGATAGCGTGAGCAAGCGTGCCGATTCAGCCAGCGCTCCAACGTCTGGCCAGCCCGAGCCGCGGGGCCGCCCGCCCCGAGCCGCGCGCGCCGCGCTAGAGTCCGCCCCAACGCTCGCTGGGGTGTCGGGCAGCGATGGGGTGCCTGTCTCGGGAACGCCGGCCATCACCGCCGAGCAGGCGCTGCTTGCGACCCTTGCACCAGCCGACGCGCCTGCGCCCGACTCCTCGTCGCCGGCCGCCGAGGGTAACGAGGCTCGCGTCCACGTCCGCGAGGCCGTCGAGCCTGGCCTGCCGCCGCGCGTCGGCCGCTATCTGGTCCTGCGTCAGCTCGGGGCCGGCGGCATGGGCGTCGTCTATTCCGCCTACGACCCCGAACTTGATCGCAAAGTCGCCGTCAAAGTCCTGCGCGACAGCCCGCAGCATCGCTCGCTTGGCCGAGCCCGTGTGCTGCAAGAGGCGCAGGCCATGGCCCGCGTCTCGCACCCCAACGTCGTCCACGTCTACGAAGTCGGCGAAGACCCCAGCTCGCAAGAGGGCCGCGTCTTCATCGCCATGGAATTCGTCCCCGGCACCTCGCTGGCCAGCTACCAGGACAGCCACCCTCTCTCCGACCCCGCCTCTCTCGACACCCGCCTCCGCCTCTACCTGCAAGCCGCAAGCGGCCTCAGCGCTGCGCATGCTTGCGGGCTGATTCATCGCGGACCCATCCGAGCGCAAAAAGCGTCGAGAGATCGCGATCTTAAGGCGGCGGAGAAGTGCCCGGGGAAACTGAGAAAGATCAGGGACCTAGGGCCTATTCTCGACGGAAGCGAGCCATGCTTCGCGTTCCTCGCGACTCCTTGCGGGGCGTCGCTTTAGGTGGGCTTGCGGGCCGGCTTCGGCGGTGGGGGGGGCGGTCGGCGGCATCCGAAGCCTGGCCACACCCAAGGCCCAGCAGGCCACGGGGGTGCTGGCCTGTCAGCTAATCAGTCATTCCCGTAATAAATTGAATTAGCAGCGAATCTACTATTGGCATAAACCCTGGCGAAAATTATGCCCGCATCGCTTGATTCCGCGCAGTGGCTGCGGATATTTTTATGCCTTGGATATTCACGTATAAGACAGGGAGAAATATCGCCACAAGACAAGATTCTGCGCTAACGGCAATATTTGCCAGCCAAGCGGGGCAAAAACCCTAGAGAGTATTTATGGTCTTTCCCAGATCTACGGGTCTCTATCTTGGCCTACGCGCAGCAGAAAACGCGCCGGGGGTAATTTTTTCCAGCCGCGGCGAGCGGGTGTGGGGAGGCCCATGACTTGCAAGCCTGTCGGGTGCGGTCGGCCTCGGTCGGCTCGCAGAGAGGGGGAATGCCATGAGCCAAGCTTGTCATCTCGGCCGTGCTGCGCCCGCGCCGGGCGTGGTCTCTGATCCCGCGCATAGAGCGTCTAGCCAAGCCGTAAAGAGGACCCCAGGCTGCGGCGCGGGAGGAGCGAGCGTCGCCCCCCTCGCTGGGCGTTCGGGGGCCCGCTACGGGGGCGTATCCGACGATCGAGGCCGCCGTCCGGGGTCGCCGCCGGTCTGGCTCGCTGCTCTTGTCCTCTGCCTGGGCTGTGGCTCGA
>DAORCZ010000144.1:0-5811 GCA_035345735.1 Pseudomonadota bacterium
TGCGGTCTGCGACAAGACGCGCTGGCGCAGGCTCGCGGCCTCGCGCACAACGTAGTCGAGCGTGAATTCCAGCGTCGCCAGATCCAGCCCAGACAAAGGCAGGGTGTGGCGCAGGACGTAGTGATTGCCCGAGAGCACCAGGCCCCCCAAGAGCAGTCGGGCGCTATGGCGAAGGGCGGCCATCGGGCTCATCGCGCGCTCACCGCAGACCTCGGCCCGCAGCAAGAGCCAGCTGGGCTTGCCGTCGCCACCGACCAGGTGCTGGCCGTGCAGGGTCTGAACCGCCGCCGCCCGGCTGGCCTCATCAAGGAGCGGCAGCGCGCTCGCCCCCGTCGGTGTGCCCGCCTCACCCGCCACTTTTGCCGGGAGCTCGAAGCTCATCACGAAGTGCGCGGTCGCGTCCTCTTGCAGCAGATAGCGCGCGCGAACAAAGCTCTGAACCTCACTCCAGGTGCTCATGGCTGGGTCTCTTAGATGCCGTAGTCGATGATGACCACGCCGCGCTCTTCGCCAGGCAGGGGCCCACCGTCCTCGTAGCTGTCGCGCTCGGAAGGATGGGCGGGGTAGATCGGCGGCTCGATAGTCGGCTGTTCCTCGCGCCGGTGACGCTCTTCCTCCTCCCGCCTACGAATCTGATCGATGATCCAGGGGTCGAGCATGGACGTCTCCGACAGCGAGTGCTCTTAGTCCCAGTGTGACGGGCGATGGCTGACTCCGTCAAGAGTCGAGCGCGACATCCCGCGGCGAGCACAGGGCTCCTGGCCTTGCACGACCTGGGGCGTCGCGGGGACACACGACGTCAGCCGAGCCCGAGCAGTGGCCGCAAACTCAGCGAAGAGCCTCGTCGCGGGCGCGAGGGGGACACGCTGCCTCACTCGTGTGGGGCCCCGTGTAAGCCTTGTCGTTTGATGCCGTTCATCACCACCGAGATGCGCCAAATCGCCGTGATGTTGGTGAGCACCGCCATGAGCGCCATGACGATGATGACGAAGTGGTAAAGCGGCTGCGGGCTGCCGGGCTCGACGAAGGCTGAGACGATGGGCGCCACCGCGGTGCAGCCGCCGAGCCACACCGCGCGCTCATGGCGCTGCATATAGCCGACGCTGGCATCGATTCCCAGGGCATCGCCCTTGGCTCGGGTATAGCTGACCAGCGTCGAGCCGATCAGGGCCAAGGCGACGAGCGGCAGCGCCAGCTTGTCGTTGCGGTAGTAGTACAGGTAGCCGAGGTAGGTGATGAGGTCGTTGTAGCGGTCGACGGTGGAATCGAAGAACTCGCCGCTTGCCGAGCAGGCATTGGTGGCGCGAGCGACGATGCCGTCCCAGGCATCGCAGGTAAACGCAAAGAGCAGCGTCCAGCCGCCGAGCGCAAAGTGGCCCATGCCGATCGCCACGGCTCCACCGACGGTCAGGAGGAAGGAGCCAAAGGTGATCATGTTCGGCGTGATGCCGAGCACGATGCACAGGCGCACCGGAATGCGAAACATCCAGTAGCCAAACTCCATGACCACGCGCGGCAGCCAGGGGCTCTTAAACAGGTTGTCGATGCGGGCGGTGCGGTCCATGCCGAAGATGGCGCAGCGCAAGAGATAGATCAGAAACGACAGAATCCAGAAGGCAGGCAGTCCAAGGAGTGGAACTTTGACGGCCCAAGGCAGGCTCCACAGCAGCTGGCCCGCCGACTGTGCCTGACTGCTGTGATGGATTGACGTCAGCATCTTTCCGGTCCTGATTTTTTAGGCGTAAGCGAAGAAGGCTCTAGGAGACGTACAGAAGACCCATGTGATAAATACAAAGAAGATGCAAGTGTTCTGCCACTTTAGAGATCTCTCCGCCGAGGATCCGGGCCCGGGGGGGAGCCGGCGGATGGGCCCCCTGGGCTCGCCGAGGTCCAAGCGGTTGCAGTCGCCGTTCCCAGGAAGGCGGATGAGCATGCTCGAAAGTCAGAATTCCACCAGGGAAGGGGATGGCATTCCCGCTCGCCCTGTTTATAAATCACCGCTTCTGCGCCTCGCGTTGCGCTGTCTGGTGTTGCTGGTGGCTGCGGTCTTGCCGGCGCGCGCCCAGGCGGTTGAGATCGTCGAGCCGGGGAGTGGACAGCGCTTCGTGAGTCCGCTGGTCGCAAGTGGCAAGGGCTACACGCTAGTCGGCACCGGGCTGCGCAAGCGCGACAACGGCTCGGCCTATGCGATGGCGCTGTACGTCGAGGACACCGCGCGCCAGTCCTTTCCATCGGCCTATGACCGAGCCAATCGCACGCGGGCCGGGCTGTTCGCGCAGAACCGGGCCCACAACTTTTTCATCTGGGGTCACTTCGCCAAGCTGGCCGTGCTGCGCATGCTGCGCGGCCACAACAAGCAAGAGCTGATGCAGAACTTCAGCGAGCCCTTGTCGGAGCTGCTGAGCGAGAAAACAGCTCCCGAGATCCGGCAAGACACCCTGGCCTTCCTGGCGCTGTTCGATGCCGACCTGCGCGAGGGTCAGGAGCTGCGACTACACATCGACGACATCGGCCAGATCGATGTCTATCTCGACGGCAAGAAGAGGATCGGACCGCAGAACCCGCGGCTGGCCCGCCACATCTGGGAGATCTGGCTGGGCTTCCGCCCGGTGCAACCGCAGATGCGACAGAGCCTGCTGGACCGGCTGGATGTCCTGGCGCAGCTGCCTACACCCAGCAAGCCGCCTGCGACGGCCAGCCCGCGTCCTGGCTCACCGACCGCCCCGACCACGCCGACCGCCCCGAACACGCCGACCGCCCCGAACACCACAGCGGGCAAGGCGTCTGCCCCAGCAGCGACCGGCCGCGGGGGTAAGACGACGCCCTACCCGCCGCTGCGCGACCGCTAAGCACCGAGGCGCCTGCCGTCCGCCACGCAGCCCGGCTTGCTCGCAAATCAGGCATGGTCGTCGCTGCCCGAGTTTGCTATGAGTGCGCTGGGAGTGTGACCGGGACTGGTGCCCGGCCCAGTCTTCAAAATTGGTGGGGCGGCTGAGTAAGTCGCCTGGCGGGTTCGATTCCCGTACGCTCCCGCTCCGTTTTGCTGCGCCGAGCTACTGCAGGCTTCGTCGCTGTGCTTGCAGATAGGCAGCGGCCTCGCTCTCGCTCTGGCTGTAGTAGACGTTCAGCTCACCGAGCGAAAGTAAGCGCGCGGCGTGTACCACCAGCGTCCCCGCCACCCGAATCGGCAGCGTCGCGCCAAAGATGGCCAGCGCAAACGCCGGTCGGTGCTGCTTGAGATACTCGACGTAGATGCGCCGCGACTCCGACGGAATGGGCTGCAGATCGCGGCCATCGACGATGCAGTAGGCCCGCCCATACTGGGACGACACGCGCAGGAGGAGCTGAGCAAACACGTGCGCCTCCGGAGGGTGCACGGGCCCATGCGCCTCCCAGCGAATCTCGTCGCCAGTTACCGCATAGCGGTGCGGCCCAGCGGCCTGCCAACTGCTCACGCGCGATCGCTCCTCCCTCAGTGTACCGTCGATGGTGGGCCGACGGAAACCGGCGATGCCGCGTCACGCGGAGGCGACGGATGACAGATGACGATTCGCCCCCCTCCCCCCGCTGGGCCATGCCATGCTGCGATCGAGCCGCGATGACGACCCCCATCCGCCCCCTGTCCCGCCTCAACCCGGCAGAGCTTAGCGGCACCTGGCAGATGATGGCCACCACCCTGCCCTTCTGGCATGGACAGGTCGCGCCCTCCATCGAATATCAGCCACTGCCCGATGGCCGCTGGCGCGATCTCGTGCACTACCAGACCGCCGCTGGGAAGCCGCGCACCATCTCGGGTTACGACCAGCCTGATCCCAGCCATCCGGGAGCCTTCCGCTGGCGAGGAGCCGGCTGGCTGGCCTGGTGCACAAGTCAGTGGTGCTTCGTCGATGTGGACCTCGCGGCTGGCCTGGCCCTGACCTGGTTTTCGGCCGCCACCCTGCACGTCACGCCGTCGGGTTTTGACCTGTATGCGCGCGATGCGAGCGTCACGCCACAGGCCCTGCTCGCCTGGCTCACGCAGGTCGAAGGACGTCTGGGACGACAGACCGCGCCCGCCTGGTTTATGCCGGCTCGTGGGCAGGGGCCCGAGCGCAGCCTGCGGCCGTAGCGCAGCCAGCCGCCCCGCCCGCGTCCGCGGGTCGGCAAATTTTTGACAGCGGCCGCAGGCTGGCATCTGATCTCGACGGAGAGTGTCCTTCGATGGCCTGGCTCATGCTTGCCGATGTTGGCGCGGGTGGACCTGTGGGTCCGATGGCAGTGGTCACCGGTCTGTCGGCCCCACCGACGGCGGTCAGCGATCCGGGGTTTAGCTGGTCGTTGCTCGGGCCGCTTTCGCTCATCGTCTTGCTGCTGCTTGGCACACTGCTGGTGCTGCGCTTTGTGCGCCTGCGGCAGAGCGGGCTGCGCAGCGGCGTCCTGTCCGTTGTTGCCCAGACCAACCTTTCGCCGTCGCACAGCTTGTATGTCGTGCAGGCTGCCGGGCGCTACCTGTTGCTTGGGGGAGCACCGGGGGGACTGGCCTTGCTGACCGAACTACCGGCCGCCGGTCTGGTGGGCACCGGTCGCGGGCCGCTGCCGCACAACCCGCCCAGTAGCGACGACGAGGACGACGACGACGAGCTGGATCTCCTCGACGACGTCCCACTTTCGGGGTCTGGCTCGGCTGGAACCGCCACCAAGTCTCCTCCTCCATCAACGGTCAACCGATGAACGCCACCTCCCTTCCACCGGGCTGGCCCGATGCACTCTCGGCGCTGACTGCCTATGCGCCGCTCCTGCTCCTCGCGGGAGTGCTGCTCCTGGGCTTTCTCAAGGCCAGCGTGGTGCTGGCGCTGCTGCGTCAGATGTTGGGTGGGGTCCCGCCCGCCCCGGTTGCCGCCCTACTGGCCCTCCTGCTGTCGGCCTTTGCCATGGCACCGCTTGGCGAGCGGGTGCACGCGGCGCTCTCGGCCCCAAGCCCAGCCGGCGCGACGGTCAGCCCGGAAGAGAAGCTCGAAGCCGGACTGCGCCCGCTGCGCGACTTCTTGCAACACCACACGCCGACCCGCGATGTCCTGTCCGTCGCCGATCTCGCGGCTCGCATGCGTCCCGGACTGTCGGTCGCCCCCGGCACTCCGCCATCGTTATCCGCCCAGCTCTTGGCCTTCGCCCTGGCTGAGCTACGCGCCGCGTTTCTCCTGGGCTTCGTGCTGCTGTTGCCGTTTGTGCTCATCGATCTTTTGGTCGGCAGCCTGCTTTCGGGCTTGGCCCTCTCTGGCCTCGCAGTGCGCAGCATCGCCCTGCCCGCCAAGCTGCTGTTGTTTGTCGCCTGCGATGGCTGGCAGCTCTTGAGCCGCGGCCTGCTTTTGGCCTACGGCGACGCCGGAACCACTGGAGGCACGCCATGACCGAGGCTGCCCTGCTGACGCTGTTCGAGCGGGCCCTCTTGCTCTGCTTGCTGTTGGCTCTGCCGCCGCTGCTGGTCGGCGCGCTGGCCGGAAGCCTGGTGGGTTGGCTGCAAGCCCGACTGGGGATCAGTGAGCCTTCACCGCCAGCGCTGGCGCGGCTCGTCGCCGGCCTGGGAACGCTGGTGCTGCTTGGCCCCTGGGTTGGGCGCGAGGTGCTGCGCTTTGCCAGCGCGCTGTGGGCCGCCTTGCCCACCCTATCGCCGCCAGGGGTCTAGACGATGGCGACGGCGAGCCTAGGCCTCGGGCTGGGCGTGACCCTGCTCTCCCTGCGCTTGCTGCCGCTCCTGCTCTGGCTGCCGCGACTGGGCTGGCTGGCGCGGGGCCTGCTGTTTGCCGTCTGCGAGCTCTTCGTCCTGGCGCAGGG
>DAORCZ010000144.1:5911-12503 GCA_035345735.1 Pseudomonadota bacterium
CCCAGGATGCGCTTGGCTTCCTCGGTGTAGTCGCCTCCCCCACCTCGGCTCGGCTGGCTGCGCGTGCGCAGATGGAGAGGCGGATCGATGACCAAGCTGCTGCGCGCCCCCTTCTGCGCTTCCACAAGCACGCGCTGTCCCGGCTCATCGGCGTAGGGATGCACGACCCGCAGCCGCGTCGGGGACAGGCCCTGCTCGGCCAGCGCGACGAACAGCTCAGGCAGGCGCGGCGTGGGATACACGACGGCCAAGCGCCCGCGGGGTCGCAGCAGGCGGCGCGAGGCCCGCACCAGATCGGAAAGCGGCAGGTGCACCTCGTGGCGGGCGATGGCCTCTTCATCCGTTGGGTTCACGCCCCCACGCCCCAGCACGTAGTACGGCGGGCACGAGGCGACGAGGTCGAAGCTGGCACCGGCCAGCACCGGCTTGAGCGCCGGACTGCGCACATCGCCGAGCACGACCCCCACCCGCTCGGCCAGCCCGTTTTCCCCCGCATTGCGCCGACAGAGCTCAGCCAGCCGGGGCTGTAGCTCGACCAGCGTCACTTGGGCGGTCGCGTCTTTTTTCGCCAGCAGCAGCCCGACGATGCCACAGCCCGCCCCGATGTCGGCGATTCGTGCCCGGCTCGACACGCTGGCGAAGTCGGCCAGGAGGATGGGGTCGATGCTGAAGCGATAGCCAACGCGCGGCTGCCATAGGGACAGGCGCCCGCGGACAATGGCATCGTGGCTGTAGTCCGATTGATAGTCGGTAGCGACGGTAGCTCCGTCCTCGCCGGCTGCCGCTTCGGTCGCTGCCGGAGTCGCGCCGCCCTCGGTCGCAGAGCCCACCTCGGCGCGCATAGCCGCTGCTGCCCCCTCCATCTACACCGCGTCCACAGCTTCCGCCGGATCGACGGGGTTGAGCACGATGCCAGAGGCAATCTTGGGATAGAAGTAGGTCGACTTCTGCGGCATGACTTCGCCGGCTTCGGCCACCGCCATGACCTGCTCGACGCGCGTCGGGTTCAGCAGAAACACCGCCTGCGTGCCATCGCCGCTCGTCGCAGCCGCCACCGCCTGCCCGAAGTCTTTGAGATAGCGCAGGTAGGTCTGGGCTTCCTGCGCCGCGCGATCGATGCCCAGCGCCGACTCAAACACCAGCGCGTGCAGCACGGTGACGTCGAGATCGCGCAGCACGGCCGGCCCCGCGATGGTCGCCGCGGCCTCGGGACGCACGCTCAGGTACAGCGCGCGACCGCCGCTGATCAGAAGGAAGCTCGGGGCCCGCTGGCCGTACTCGGCAAGCTGCGCCTGCGCCATCTCCAGCGAGCCGAGCGGGGTCTCGACGATGTCGAAGTGTCGCCCAAGCTTGCTGAGCAGCCCCGGCAAGTCAAAGCCCGCCAGGCTATGCAGCACGCGATGCGTCGGAAAAACCAGCAGGCCGGGGTCAGCGACATTGCATAGGAAGATCGATCCGTACTCCGCCGCTGAGTCGTTGCCGCGATAGCCTGGCTCGGCTCGCCACTCGTCGCGCAGCGCCAGCATCGTCTCGTAGCGGTGATGACCGTCGGCAATGTAGATCTGCTTGTCGCGCAGGGGGCGGCAGACTTCGGCAATCGCCCGTGGGTCGGTCAGGCGCCACAGCCGGTGCAGCACGCCGTCTTCGGTTGTGCCGAACAGGTCGGGGGCCTGGCTCTCTAGCTCGCCGAACGCCGCGTCGGTGGCCCGCGCCGGATCGTTGTAGAGCCCAAACACCTGCGACAAGTGAGTGCGCGTCGCGCGCTTGAGCTTCAGACGATCGAGCTTGGGCCCGGCCAGCGTCCGCTCGTGCGGCAGCACCACCCCTTCGGCGAAGCGATGTAGACGAATGCGGGAGATGAAGCCCCGCCGAGTAATCGTCCCGCCGCTGCCAGTTGCCGTCGGTCCACCCCGGCCAGGTGGCGAAAACACCTGATGGTAACGGTACAGCGCTGGCTGCTCGTCGCGGTGCATCGCGCCCTGGGCCAGAAGCTGTCGCAGAGTCGCGGCTGCGACGCCGTATTTGCCGTCGCTGTCACCGCCGGCTTGGTCTTTCGGCAGGATCAGGTGGACGGCGTTGTGCGGACTCTTTTGTGCCAGCGCCTGCCGGCCCGCTTCGCTGATGACGTCGTACGGCGGAGCCAGAAGCGCGCTCACGTCGGGTGCATCAGCGCGCGCGGGGCGATACAGGATGCCACGGAAGGGTGCAATCTCGGCCATGGTCGCTAGTTCTACAACGGTCGCCCGCCAGGCCGACAAAAAAGCAGCGGCCGCCCCCCGTACGCCCCCTGTCGGCAGGGGTCTGCGATACGCTATCGGCATGGCTTCAGACGATAAGGGCACGCCGCCAGCCCCGGCCCCGGCCGTGGCCCCTGCGAACCCGGGACCCGCCCCAGCCGGCCCGGCCGACTCGCCGCCGCTGCTCAACGTGCGGAAAGAAGAGTGGCCGGCCGTCGTGTGGTCGTTCCTGTACTTTTTCTCGCTGCTCTCTGGCTACTACGTCCTGCGGCCGGTGCGCGACGAGATGGGCATCCTCGGTGGCATCAAGAACCTGCCCTGGATGTTTACCGGCACCTTCCTTGGCATGCTGGCCACCATGCCGCTCTTTGGCGCCGCTGCCGCCCGCTTTCCGCGTCACGTGCTGGTGCCGGCGATCTACGGCTTTGTGATCAGCAACCTGCTGTTCTTTTTCTTCGCCATGCACCTCGGCTGGGCGCCGGCTGTCGTCGCCAAGGCCTTCTTCGTCTGGCTGTCGGTGATCAACTACTTCATCGTCAGCGTGTTCTGGAGCTTCATGTCCGATCTGTACGAGAGCGAGCAGGCCAAGCGCCTGTTCCCAGTCATCGCCGCCGGCGGCAGCCTGGGTGCTTTCATCGGACCGCTCATCACCGCCGCGCTCGTCAAGCGCATCGGCATCGCCAGCCTGTTTCTCGTCTCGGCCGGGCTGTTCGTCTGCGCCATCTTCTGCGTCCGCTCGCTCTTGCACTGGGCCGGTGCGCACTCGCGCGGCGAGCGCCAGCGCGGCGAGGCGGTCGGCGGCGGCATCTTCTCGGGCCTGACCTTGGCCGTCGCCAATCCCTATCTCCTGGCCATCGCTGGCTACATCCTGCTCTTGCAGGTGCTGGGCACATTTTTCTATCTGGAGCAGACGCAGATCGTCTCCAAAACCATCGCCTCCTCGACGGAGCGGACGCAGCTTTTTGCCCAGCTTGATCTGGCGGTGAACGCGCTGACCCTGCTGCTGCAGGTGTTCATCACCGGGCGCCTGGTGCTGTCGCTGGGACTCGCCACCTGCCTGGTGCTGTTGCCCCTATTCGGCGGGTTGGGCCTGACCACCGTCGGGCTGTGGCCGACGCTGTGGGTCGTCGCCGCCGCCAGCGTGGTGCGCCGCGCCACCGAGTTCGCCATCTCGAAGCCGGCTCGCGAGGTGCTGTTCACCGTCGTCACCCGCGAGGAGCGCTACAAGGCCAAGAACGTCATCGACACCCTGGTCTCGCGCGGCGGCGATGCCCTGTCCGGCTGGGCCCACAGCGGGCTGCAGAGCCTGGGCGCCACCACCTCGTTGCTCGCTTTTTCCAGCCTGCCGGCCGCGGTCGCCATGATCGGCGTCGGCCTGTACCTGGGACGCGCCCACGATCGCAAGCGCCCGGCGGCCACGCCGAAAAGCTAGCTCGCACCCCGACTCGGCCCCGCCATGTCTGCCTCCGTCCCTCATCCAAAACACTCGCGCTCCGCCCCCCGTGCCTGGCGTCGCCTGGGCTGGTTGGCGGCTGCCCTGCTGCTCGTGACGGGTCTGGCTCTCGTCGGCATTCAGATCGTTTATGCGCCGCGGGTGTACCGCGCCCTGCCCGGCCCCAAGCTGCCGCCCATCGATCCGCTGCCCCCGCTCGGTCTCTTGTCGTCCAGTCAGTGTGCGGCCTGCCACGTCGAGATCGCCGCCGAGTGGCGCGCCTCGGCCCACGGTCGCGCCAGCACGAGCGCGCTGTTTCATTCCGAGTATCGCCACGAAGGCCAGATGTTCATCTGCGGCTACTGCCACCAGCCGCTCGTCGAGCAGCGCCCGCAGATCGTGTCGGGCCTGCGCTGGGTGTGGCCGCTGCAGATCGGAAAGACCGCGCCTAACCCGCGCTATCGCCCCGAGCTAGCCGACGACGGAGTGACCTGCCTGGCCTGTCACGGCCGGGGAACCGCCATCGCCGGACCGCACGCGCTGTCCACGCCGCAGCACGCCGTGGTCGTCGAGCCCGACTTCGGTAACCCGTCGCTGTGCGCGACCTGCCATCGCCTGCACATCCCGCTTGGCCGCCTGCTACGCCCGGTGCAAGAGACGCTGGAGGAGTGGCAGGCCTACCGTGCCCAGGGCGGTGACAAGGCGTGCATCGACTGCCACATGCCCAGCGTTGGCGAACGACCGCTTTTGCCGGGGGGGACGCCGCGCCGCAGCCGCAGCCATGCCCTGCGCGGTCCCCGCGATATCGAATTTCTGCGCACCGGCGCCGTCGTACAGACTGCCTCGATCGATGTACAAGCCGGTGCTGCCGGGGCCGAACTGGTGCTGTTTAACGGCACTGGCCATCGCCTGCCCACCGCCGAGCCGCGACACTACCTGCAGGCCCGGCTGTGCGCCCTGTCCGCGACTGGCGAGGTGCTGGCGGCCAGCCAGGCGCGCATTGAGCGACGCATGGATCCCGTGGCCCTGACCGAGCCGCCGGGGAGCGACACCACCCTGCTACCGCGCGAGACCCGCCGCATCCCCCTTCGCCTGCCCCGCCTGCCCCCCGGCACCGCCCGCCTGCGCCTGAGCCTGCACTACTTCCTATGGCCCCCCGAGGATCCCATCGCCATCGATGCCGGCGAGACCGAGGCCAGCCTCCGTCGCACGATCTACGAGACCGAGCGCCCGCTCTAGCCCGCGGCGCGGGGGTTCCCAATCGCCGACCGGCCGCGAGCTAAGGGATTTATAAGAGGCAAAGATTTAGTAGTTTTGAAAACGTAATTTTTTCAAATAGATGGCTATTCGGGGCCATTTTCCGCGTGCTACGATCCCCTCGGGATTGTCGATTTCCCGCGGAAAGGCCAGACATGGGATTGTCAGCACCACGCCTTGCGCTGCTGCTCAGCCTTGTGACCCTAGCCGGTGCGGCGAGCTGTAATCGCAGTACCGAGACCTCGGAAGGCACGCTCGTGCTCTCGCTGTCGAGCGAGGCCCTGAGTCTTGCGGCCGGTGAAAACGCTGAGCTCTTGGTGACGCTGCGCGCCAACGCGCCGTTGTCCGCCCCGGTGGTGATGTCGGTGCGCGGTCCGGCCGATACCGCACTGCCGACCGGCATTGTCGCCACCTTCGACCCAATGTCTGCCACGCCCGCCCCCGACCGCCCGGCCACCACCCGCCTGCGGCTGAGCGCGGGGCCGACGGCGCAGGATGACGACTACACCCTGGTGGTGCGCGCCAAGGGCCAAAAGGTCGGGGAGGACGCCACCGGGACCCTGCGTCTCAGCGTCACCGGCACCACCGCCCTGTGGCGTCGGACGCTCGCGACCAGCGGCACCGAACAGCTGGCAGGCCTGGCTGCCGATCACAGCGGCGGCACCTATGTCGCGCTGTACACCGACGGAGCGCTCGCCGGCGGACAGAACCAGGGGGCGCTTGATGGCTACGTCCTTCACTATCGCGCCAACGGGGCTGTCTCGTTCGTGCAGCGGCTCGCCACCATGTCGGCCGATATCGTCGCCAGCCTGGCCGTCGATGCCGCCGACAATGTCTACGTCACTGGCTACACCTACGGCGCGTTCCCCGGGCAGCTCTCGGCCGGCAAGGCCGATGGCTTTGTCGCCAAGCTAGGCAGCGACGGAGCCCTGGTCTGGCTGACGCAGATCGGCACCGCCGAGATCGATCAGCTGACCAGCATCGCCGTTGCGGCCGATGGTTCGATCTACGCCGCCGGCCTCACCGAAGGCGCCTTCCCCGGCCAGACCAACGCCGGCTTCAGCGACGCCTTTGTCGTCAAGCTGCGCCCCGACGGTACACAAGAGTGGATCAAGCAGTTTGGCACCGATCAAAAAGAGCGCAGCGACGGCGTACCCGATGACCGCAGCATTGGCCTGACCCTCGATGCCAGCGGCGATGTCTACGTCGTGGGCAGCACGCAAGGCACCTTCAGCGGCGAAAACAGCGTCGGCCTGGGCGATGCGTTTGTCAGCCGCATCGACCCCACCGGCAAGCCGGTCTGGCTGCATCAGCTGGGCAGCGTGGGCAACGATGCGCTGACCGCGGTCGTCGCCAACCCGTCCGGCGGCGTCTATGCCACCGGCTGGGCCCGCGGTCCGGTCGCTGGCCAGGTGCAGATGGGCGGTCAGGATGCCCTGCTCGTCGCCTATCGCGCCGACGGAACGCGCCAGTTCGTGCGCCAGGTCGGCACCAGCTCGGCCGATAGCTTCGAGTCGCTCATCGTCGCTGACAGCAAGATCTACGTCATCGGCTCGACGCGCGGCGCCTTCCCGGGGCAGACGCTGGCCGGGGCGCAGGACGTGTTCCTGATGCAGCTCTCGGCCGATGGCGCGACGGGCTGGCTGCGCGAGCTAGGCACCCCGCT
>DAORCZ010000145.1:0-12440 GCA_035345735.1 Pseudomonadota bacterium
TGCAGTTCAACCTCGTCGATGCCGAGCGAATCATCAACAGCGCCCTCGCCGCCGTTCGCTACCTGGCGCAGGACGAGCTGGCCGATGTCGACGACAGTGACCTGGCCCAGTACGAGCCCGAGGAGCACGACCTTCAGTTCTACCTGGATGCCGCGGTCTCTCGACGCCCCGAGCTGCGTCAGCTCAATGCCCTGGGCGAGAGCCTGCGCCTGTACCGCCGCTTGCGCATCGCGGAGCTCCTGCCGGACTTCGGCATCATTGCGTCGATTGGTTACAACGTCGCCACCAGCGTCCAGGATCCGACCGCTGCGTTTATGAATCGCCTCAATGGTCTCGGGGCGGGCATCGGCCTGGGGATGCGCTTGGGCCTCGACTTCGGCCCCAAGACCGCACGTCTTTTGCGCTCTACCGCTGAGCTACGCCAGTACGAAGCCCGCCGGCAAGAGGCGCTCACCGGCGGAGCGCTAGAGATCGAGCGGACCTACAACGACTTCATCGAAGCGATGAAGCGCTACCGCGCCGCCGAAGGGGCCGAGCGCCGGGCCCGCGGCTGGCTACAAGGCATTCAACAGAACATCGACGTCGGTACCGCCGAGTCGCGCGACATGACCGACGCACTGCGCACCTACTTCGATCAGCACGTCAACGTCCTGCGTGCTC
Source organism: Pseudomonadota bacterium (assembly GCA_035345735.1). Taxonomy (GTDB): domain Bacteria; phylum Myxococcota_A; class Polyangia; order Palsa-1104; family JAEUJZ01; genus JAEUJZ01. The sequence continues at coordinate 661 of DAORCZ010000145.1, forward strand.
TTAACGACGCCAATGTCCAAGCCGCGGTGCTCAAGCGGCTGTGTGGACTGGAGGTAATTGCGAAATGAGCTCTCTGCCTAGCCTACGTACTCGCTCCCTGCCATCTGTCCTGGTCTCGCTCGTGCTCCAGGGTGCGGCGGTCCTTTCACTCTCTCCCGCCCTGCCCCCGGCACACGCAGCGCCGGCCGGCCCAGCCACCGCCGGCATGGGGCCACGAGCGACGCTGCAGAAGCTCAACGGCGATGTCGACAAGCTGCTGCGCGCCAAGACCGTTCCGGGCTCCGATGAAGAGCAGCGTGTGAAGAACGACATCAAGCAGCGGGCCTCGGAGCTCCTCGACTACAGCGAGCTCTGCAAGCGCGCTCTGGGTGAGCACTGGGGCAAGATGCCCGAGAAGCAGCGCACCGAGTTTGTCGCCACGCTGCGCGACCTCATCGAGCGCAACTACGTCAAGCAGCTGCGGACCAACCTCGACTACGAGGTTAAGTACGGCGACGAAGAGCTCAGTAAAGGCGAGACCAGCGGCGAAGCCAAGGTGGTCACGACGCTGAAGCTGCAGACCAAGGGCAAATCAACCACCGCGACCATCGAATACCGGCTCATCCAGCACGAAAAGCAGTGGATGGTCTACGACGTCATCACCGACGAGCTCTCGCTGGTGCGCAACTATCGTTCGACGTTTCTGCGCATCATTGGCAGCTCGGGCTACGACGGCCTGCTCAACAAGATGAAGACCAAGCTCACCGAAGAGCGGGCTCGCGACGCCAAGGATGAGCAAGAGCGCGCCGCCAAGAAGACCGCAGCCGCCGGCGCCCCCGCCCCGTCACCAAAGAACTAGCAGCACGAGCAGGATCAGCAGCACCGCACAGCCAAGCAGAAGCCACGAGGTCAGAGACAGCTTGAGCGGGAGCGGTCCCTTGACCGCCACGTTCGCCGTGCTGCTGTCGCTTTTCTCTTTGGCTGAGGCCGGTATCGAGGTCGAGCCCGGGCTGGCCGCCGGAGCCGTCATCGCACCCGGGGGGGTCGGCGTCGGGCTAGGCCCTGGGAACGAGCCGGATGAGGGCGTGCTGGATCGCGTCGGCGGCAGCGCAAGACTGCCCGAGCGCGGCGAGGGGGCAACCGCCACAGCGGCCGAGCGCGGCGAACCTGGGGGGGTCTGTTCGCGTGGATGGCTGGCCAGCCCCTCGCCTCGCTGCGGCGCGCGCGGCGGGGTACTCGAAACGCTCAGGCGCCCCGAGACCTCCGGCCCAACCAGCATGGCCACTTCTGGGATCTCGCGCAGTCGGGCGCGCACTTCGCCGGCGTGAGCCGGTCGCCGCTGCGGATCGCGCTGCAGCAGATCCGCGTGCAGCGTAGATAGCTGGACTGAGATCTCGCGGCCCAGCGACAGGGGCGGCACATCGGCCGTCAAGCGCTTATGCAAGAGCACGGTCGGCGTCTCGCGGTCCTCATAGCGCGCCGCGAACGGCAGCAAGCCGGTCACTAGCTCATGCAGCAGTAGCCCCAGCGAGTACACGTCCATGCGCGGATCGCCCGGGGCACCGCCAAAGCGCTCGGGAGCCATGTAGAGCGCCGTGCCGAGGTTGGTGTTGGCATCAGTCTTGACCAGGCCACTCTTGCCATCGGGCCCCTGCAGGATCTTGGCGATGCCGAAGTCGACTACCTTGGCCTGCTCGCCCTCATCTTCGTCGTCGCATAAGAGCACGTTGTCGGGCTTGAGATCGCGGTGCACGATGCCCAGACGGTGCGCGTGCGACAGCGCAGCGACGATCTGGCAGAACAGCCGCAGCCCGCGCTGCGGCTCCAGCGTGTAGCGGCTGCCGCGCGCATCCTTCGCCCAGGACTCCTCGATCAGCGACGCCAGCGAGCCGCCAGCGATGTACTCCATGGCGATGTAGAACAGGCCATCTTGGGTACTGCCGCTGGTGTAGGTGATCGCCAGGTTGCGATGCTGCAGTCGCGCGGTCGCCCGGGCTTCTTGCAAGAAGCGCTGTACGACCTGCGGATCATCCGTCAAGCCAGAGCGCAGCACCTTGAGGGCAACCGTGCGCTCCATACCGATTTGGATCGCGCGATAGACCGTGCCCATCCCACCACTGCCTACCCGGGCCACGATGGCGAAGTCGGCAATGCGTCGCCCCAGGAGCGGGTCGTTTTCTGCCGCCTTCAGGTCTTCGTAGGTGACCAGATAGGCACCGTCGCGCGGACAGAACTGTTCGGCGGCCAGCTCAGCGCGGTAGTCGCAGGCGGGACAGACGCGCGCCCGCGGGTCAATTCCCGAATCGGCAGGGGCCCCTTGGCCAGCGCTGAGATCGTCTGCAGGCACAGCGACTTAACTATAGCTCCCGTGAGGGAGCGTATTCAATCGTGGCGCTCTTGGCCTGGCGCAAAGACTGCGGTTTCGCACACGTGATGGCCGCTGCAGCCCGCAGAAGGTCCATCGACCGCATCGCTGCGATATTATGGGTAAGCAATGCTGCGTCCGTCGAGTACGTCGCTGGGCCTGGCCCGACTCCTCTTGTTCTTGGCAGGGTTCAGTCTTGCCGCCCTGCCCAACGCCCATGGCAAGACCAAGGCCAAGGCGACAACCGAGCCGCCGCCGGCGACCGCCGAGGCCAAAAGCAGCCAGCCTCCCGAGGTCAAACCGATAACGCCAAGCGGGGAGTCGGGAGCCAACAGCAGTGCGCCAGGCCCCTCAGCCACGTCCGGAGGAACGGCAAGCGCAAGTCCCGCAAGCGATGCAAGCAGCGCCCAAGCCTCTGGACGCAAACTCAACAAGGCCGAGATCGATGAGGCCAAAGCACAAGCCTCGGCAGCTTTTCAGGCCGGAAGATACACAGAAGCGGCCGAGATCTTGCGGCGCGTCTACGAGTCCGACCCCCAGCCCTTGTACCTGTTCAACGCTGGCCAAGCGTACCGCAAAGGCGACAAGCCACGCGAGGCCAAGACGGCCTATGAGCAGTTCCTGGTCGTCGCTCCCAAGCACAAGCTAGCCCCCGAGGTCAGCGGCTACATCCGCGACATGGAGGCCCTCCTTCTGACCCAGAAGAAGGCGCAGGAGATCTCGCTTGAGCTCGACAAAGAGAAGGCCGAGGCGATGTTCGTGCGCCAGGCTCTGCAGCAGGAACGCGGCACGCCCATCTACAAGAAGCCGCTGTTCTGGGCCGGGTTGGCAGGCGGTGTGATCGTTGTCTCAGCGTTCGGGCTTCTTGCGTTTGGAGTCCAGGCTCAGGGGTTCAGTGACCTGGGCAACCGCAAGGTGAAGTGATGTTTGGAAAAGCAATGCATCGCGCTGTTATGTCGAAAACATCGCTATTTGGGCGGGGCGGGCTGCCACTGCTTGGCATAGCGGCAGGACTGATCGCCGGCTGTGGCTTGCCTGACTTTCGCATCGAGCTGAGCAACATCCCGAGCAGCACCACGAGCCTGGAAGTGCTGGTCTTCCCCAATACTGCGACGACTCTTTCGACTCCAAAGACCCTGGAGCCGCTACCCGTGGCGTCTGTGCCCAGTACGGGCAAGCTCACCTTCACGCTCGATTTGGTGGACGATCTCGACAAGGCGACCTCGGTGGTCAGCGTGGCGGCGCGCGACTCGTCAAACTGCATCGTGGCGGTCGGCAGTGCGGACAGCATGGGAAGCCCTACCGGGTTGCAGGTACGGGTGGTCCCGCTCGAGCTACTGCCGCTCAAGCCGCCGGTCACCAGCGATCGCTGCCGCCCCAAGTCGGACGAGGCGACGCTGCTCTCAGTTCAGCGTCGCACCCAGGGTGCGTACAAAAGCGCCGAGTATCAGTTTCTGCTGTACGGCTGGAACCTGCACGGCACGCATGCGCCGGTGGTCAAGAGCACGGCCCCGGTACTCTACGGCGGCATCTACAACAACCTGCCGCCGGCGCTTGCCTGTGACCCGTCTGCCTGCATTGGCGTCCCCACGGCGGGCGGCGTGATGTGTAAGACCGGCTGCACCCTGGACACGACGCCTATCGTGCTGGGCTCGGCGCTGATCACGCTGAACGTCAAGCCCGCCGAGTACACGTTGCCGCTGATCCAGCCAAAGGAAGCGGTCGCGCCCTATCTCGCGGCGTTCCCGTGCTCAGTGCAGCTTGATCCCAACGCGAGCGGTAACCAGGCCTACACAGAAGGCCAAGCTTCTTATTAGCGTCCCTCTGACCAGCGGCGCTGAGTATGCTGCCGCGGTGAAGATTCTCCTGACCAATGACGATGGCATTCGCGCCGATGGGCTTTCGGTCCTGGCCTCGCGCTTGGCTGATCTCGGGACGGTGTTCGTGGTGGCTCCCGACCGTGAGCGGAGCTGTAGCGGCCACGCCTTCACCATGCACGAGCCGCTGCGCGTCGACCGCGTCGCCCCGCACTGGTTTGCGGCCAGCGGTACACCGGCGGACTGCATCTACCTTGGGGTGTTTGAGCTGTGTCCGCAGCCGGACCTCGTGGTCTCGGGCATCAACCATGGCTATAACCTCGGCGCCGACGTGTTCTATTCGGGTACCGTCGCCGGGGCAGTCGAGGCAGCGCTGCACGGCATCCCCGCCATCGCGGTATCGATGGGCTATGCACCCGGCGCCGACTTCGGGCCGGCCGCGGCGATCGTCCACTCGCTGGTTGCGGCGAGCCGACAAGAAGCGTTCCCAGCCAGCACGGTGCTCAACGTCAACCTGCCCGGCCCATCGCACCAGCGAGCCGAGGTCCGCAAAGATCAGTTCATGTGGACGCGGCTCGGGCAGCGCGAGTACCACCAACGAGTCGACAGCCGCACCGATCCGCGAGGGCACTCGTACTACTGGATTGGCGGACCGCCGGCCAGCAACAACGATCCGCCCGGCACCGATGCCCATGCCGTTCACCGCGGGTTGGCATCGATCACGCCTCTGACGCTGGACCTGACCCACCACGAGGCCCTCGATGCGCTGTCGGCGTGGCGACTACCCGGCTACCAAGCGGTGCCCTAGGCGCTGGATCGCCAGCAGTAGGATTGGCGGCGCCGATCAGGTTGGGTAGAAGTCGCGATACCAGGCCACGAAGCGGGCCACACCTTCGGCGATGGGCGTGCGCGGCCGAAAGTCGATGGCGGCCTGCAGATCGGCGGTGTCGGACAGCGTATCCGCGACGTCACCCGGCTCCGCCGGAGCAAGCTGCTTTTGGGCCTCTCGCCCCAGGGCTTGCTCTAGCACCGAAATGAAGTCGAGGAGCGCAACGGGCTGGCTGTTGCCGACGTTGTACAGGCGATAGGGCGCCGTGCTCGTCGCCGGGTCCGGCTCGTCGCCGCGAAACTGGGCGTTCGGAACAGCCGGTCGGTGCGTGATCCGGAACACCGCCTCGGCGACGTCCTCGACAAAGGTAAAGTCGCGGCTGTGTTGGCCGTGGTTGTAGAGCTCGATCGGCTGACCAGCGAGGATGCGCTGCGTGAACTTAAACGGCGCCATGTCGGGCCGACCCCAGGGGCCATAGACGGTAAAGAAGCGCAGCCCAGTGGTCGCGACGGCGTACAGGTGGCTGTAAGCATGCGCCATCGCTTCATTGGCCTTCTTTGTCGCGGCGTATAGCGACAGCGGATGATCCGCCGCCCGATGCTCCGACAATGGCAGGCGCGTATTGCCGCCGTACACCGAGCTTGTCGAGGCGAACACGAGGTGCCGCAGCGCGCCCGCCGCGGTCAGCGCCCGCGCAAGCTCCAGCACATGAAAGAAGCCGAGGATGTTGGCATCGATGTAGCTGCGCGGGGCTTCGCGGCTGTAGCGCACCCCCGGCTGGGCCGCGAGATGCACAATGTAGGCCGGCGGATCCGCCGACAGGATCGACGCCGAGACGGCTGGATCGTTAAGGTCAGCGCGCAGGAAAGTGAAGCCCGGCTGAGTCAGAAGCTGAGCCAGCCGGGCCTCTTTGAGTCGCGGGTCGTAGTAGGGACTCAGGCAATCGAGACCGATGACCTTGCGGCCTTCGGAGAGGAAGCGGCGAGCGACATGGAAGCCGATGAAACCAGCGGCGCCGGTGACCAGCACCGGACGTCGCCGATCCTCCTCGGGAATACCGACCTCCCAGGGCACCGCCTACAAGCCCAGGTGCTGGCGGATGGTGAAGTAGTCTTCCGTCGTCGTGAAGCGCAGCGTCTCGAGCAGGCGCTGCTTTGGCAGGAGCGGCGAAGCTCCCGGCGGTTCGGTCGCGAGGAGCAGCGCGACGGTCTCGAGATCCCCGCAGAGCAGCAGCCCGGCGCGGACGGCGGTGAGATCCGAATACGCAAGCCAACTACTCGCGGCAGCTTCGCCTTGCACACCGGCATCGCGCAGGCTGAGACCGACCTTGCGAACCTGCTCCAAGATCGGTGGCGTCAGCGCTCGGCGCAGACCATCGGCCGTGGCGCGCAGACGCTCGGGTGGCAGCGGCGCCGTCTCATCCCCGCACAGCGCGATCGCGGCATCGAGCACCAGCCCCAGCTGACCCGGCGTGCTGTAAAGCAGACGCAGCGTGCGATCGGTGCGCAAGAACGCTGCCAGCCGAGCCGCATCGTAGGTGATCTCGCGCTCAGGACGGCGCGGGCTCAGCATCGGTGAGCCCAGCTCGACGCAGACCACCGGGGCTCCGCCGGCCCCGTCAGTGGCCACGCTGACGCGATAGGACTGCTCGAACAGTGTCGGATCGTCCGGGCGGGCATAGAACTCAGGCAGCGGTGCATCCAACGCTTCAAAGGCGTAGCGCAGAGCCTTGCCGCAGAATCCGCCCGCGGTCGTGATGTCGAGGCGCTCTTTGCGGTTCAGACCCAGCTCAGTCCAGCTCTTGGCCTTACCGCGCAGTGCCGCTTCGCGCAGGAGCTGAAACATCGTCCCCAGGCGCGTGTCTTCTCCACTGTGCGCGAGCAGACGCCATAGCTCCTTGGACAGCGGCCGCGTCGCCGGACGCAGCGAGCGCGAGCGCAGCTCGTTTACGATCGACTCATCGCTGGCGTCGCCCTTGCCCAGGATGTGCATGGCATAGGCCACTGCCGCGGACTTCTCGCGCTGCATGCTGCGCGCGTAGAGATCCTTCAGCGCGCGGTAGCTATCGAGCTCACCAGGATTCAGCTGCAGCAAGCGCTGATGTTCAAGGATCGCCTTGTCGAGATGCTCGCCACCCATCTCGGCATAAATCGCCGCCATCTGCCGACGTCGATCGAGGTTCTTGTCGTCGAGAGCCACCGTGACTTCATAGGCGGCCGCCCCGGTCGGCAGATCCCCCAGACGCTGAATGCAGAGCATCGACAGCGCGGTCCACAGGCGCAGGCGCTCAGCCCGAGCCTTCGGCGTATCTGCAGCATCGGGCCCCAGCGCCTTGATCTTGCGCTGGTACACCCGCACCAGCTCGCGCGGGTCATCGACCGTCAGCGCGATGTTCTCCATCGCTTCGCGGGCCCGCTCCAGCGTCGCATCATCGTCGAGAGCGCCGTAGAGATGATTCAGCGCCCGCCGCCCATCCTTCAGCTCATCCCGCGCAATCAGCGCCGCGGTCATGCGGTAGCGGGCTCGCCGTTTCTCACTCTTCTCCAGCCCGATGAGGGTATCGAGGACCTCGGCGGCTTCCGCCCAGCGCGACTCCTGGCTGTACACATCCAGCAGCTTGTGCAGAAGCGGCTGCGACTCGGGGCGTAGCTGCAGGCCCTCGCGGTAGGCGCTGATGGCCTCTTCGGGCTTGCCCAGCTGCTTGGCCAGAAACTCGCCCATCTCGCCCAGGATGCGGACGCGCTCGTCGGTGTATCCGCCGGTGGCGCCGGTCGCCGCCTGGTTCAGCAGGACCTTGAGCAGCGATTGGCGAAGATCGACATGCTCGATGGGGTCCAAGCCGGGAAGCTGAATGATGGCGCGCAGCGCCGCGGCATTGTGCGGGTCCAAGCGCAGGGCTTCGCGCAGGGCTTCGCGCGCGGCTTCGCCATGCTGCAGCTTGATCTCGCACTCGCCCAGGATGGCCAGAAGCTGCACGCGTTCTCCCACGGGCAGCGCCTCGCGGTGGGTGTCGAGGGCGCGCTGGCACAGCTTCTGGGCATCGACAAACTGGCCGGTGGCGACGAGCAGCGGGATGACCCCACGCAGCGCACCGAGGTCCGTCACATCCAGGTTAAGCGCCGCCTGATACGCCTTGATGGCCCGGTCGCGCTGCTGCGACAGCGTCGCGGCATGGCCCAGTCGACACAGGCGGCTGACCTGCAGCGCCTTGTCGGCCTCTTTGCGGGTCAGGATTTCAAGCAGCGGCAGGGCGTCTTCGTAGCGCTCCTCGTGCCAGTACAGGTCGCTCATGCCAGCGACGGCGTCGGTGTGTTCGGGATCCGTCTTGAGCACCTGCTCGTACAGCGCCCGGGCCTGAGGCAGGTCGTCGGCCTGCTGACAGAGCCGCGCCGAATCGACCATGAAGCGGGCCTTCTCCAGTCGATTCTGCGTCGCTGCGGAGGCCTCGCCGAACAGCTTGGCCGCCCGTAGAAAGTCCCCTTGGCTGCGATACACCTCGGCCAGCGCAGTGAGCGCGGGCACGTAGCCAGCGTCGACTTCGATGGCGCGGACGTAGTTGTCTTCGGTCCGCTTCAGATCCAGCTGATGCTTCTCGCACAGCTGAGCTGCGCGATAGAAGTAGCTCGCCTTCTGCGTCTTGTCGTCGGTAAGCCGGGCTCGTTTTTCCAGCGCGCGCACCGCTTCCAGGTGCTCACCCGTGACCTGCTGCAAGCGCGAGAGCGCATCCAGCGCGCCCAGGTGATCCGGCTGTAGCTCCAGGATGCGCAGCCAGGCTTTGACGGCGAGCGGAGCCTGGGTTCGCAGCACCTCGGCATCGCCGGCCGGCAGATCCTGCTCATAGACGCGCGCCAGGGCCGCCAGGAGCTCGACCTTGCCGCCTTCGCTGCGCTCGATGTGACGCTCGTAGGTCGCGATCAGCGCGGTCCAGTTCTTGTCCTTGCCGTACAGGCGCTCCAAGCCGCGATAGGCGTCCTCGGCCGTCGTGTCGATCTTGAGGATCTTCTCAAGACACTCGGCAGCTTGCGCCGCGTGGCCCGGCAGGTCCTCGTACTCGGCGTACAGGCGACGGTACAGCGACAGGCGCTCTTTTTCAGACGGCACGTTGTCCGCTAGAGCCGACACCACCTGCAGGTACTGCTCAGACGCCCCGCCGTCATGGGCATGCAGCTTCTCAAGTGCCCGCAGGGTTTCGACATCGGTCGGCGCCAGCTTACGCAGCGCTTCCCAGCGTGCGACGGCGGCCTTGCGATCGTTCTGATGCTCGGTGCACAGACGGGCGGCTTCGCGGCGACACTCCAGTGCAGCGGCGGCATCGGCCTCGGTCCCTGTCGCTTCCAGGGTCGGGCATTTCTCATCCAGCACCGCGATGAGATCTGTCCAGCTGGAGTGACGGCGCAGCGAGTGCTCCAGCGCACTCAGCACATCTCGGCTTTCCGGGGCGGTCGCACGGGCCTTCTTGAAGGCCGCAATCGCGGAAATTCCGTCAGAGAGTCGGGTTTCGTACAGCTCGCCCTGCTCCAAGTACAGATCGATCTGGCGATCCTTTTCGCCGCCTTCACCGCCGAGATCGGCCGCGAGCAGGCCCAGGGCCTCGGCGAGATCTTTCCAGCGCTCGGCGCGACGATTCAGCTCGACGCGTGCATCGAGCAGCCGACGACGCAGGCCGGCATCGCGAATGTCCAGCTTCTGCGCTTCGGCCAGCGAGGCCAGCGCGTAGTCAACATGGTTAAGCTTCTCGCCATATAGACGAGCAATCCGCAACCAAAGCTCGGGCTGCGCCGCGGCGGGCAAGGACGGCATCAGCTCACGCAGCGCGCCCAGCAGATCGACCCAGCCACCGCTGATTCCAGCCAAGCGCTCTAGATCATCTAGATACGAAAGCTCGGGGACCTCGCGGAAGGCGGCCAGCGCCGACTGGAAGGCCTCGGCCATCTGGCCTTTTTTGTGCTCGAACACTTCGGCGACGCAGCGCAGGCAGCGAGCCCGCCCCGCGGGGGTGGTCTCGACCTCGGTGCGTCCCAGCCACAGCTCGATCAGACGGTCGGCATCACCCCGCTCGTCCAGACGACGCTCGATGGCGGCCAGCGCATCGACGGCGTCGGTGCGGTTCGGCTCCTGCTGCAGCACACGCAGCCAGCCTTCCAGGTCGTCTTCGTCGGGCAGAAACTCGCCCGTGTGACCGCCCAGCGCTTCCGAGAGCGCCCGCAGTAGCGAGAGCTCTTCGGGAAACTGTTCGGTGGGTAGCGCGCGGATACCGTAAGAGGCTTCGATCTCTTCCTGCACCACGCGCGGCACGCCGGTGAACAGGGCGAAGTGGGCGGGCTCTTGTCCGGCCGTGACGACCGGCGCCTTGGCCCCGACCAGCACGCGGTCGACGACGATGCCGAAGTCGGGATCGGCGGGATCAAAGCCGATAAAGAGGAAGCTGCGCTTGGCATAGAGCTCGCCGACCAGGGCGCGAAAGCCGTCGTCAGCTAGCACGCGCCGCAGATCGGACTCGGAAAACAACACATTCGCCGGATCGTCCGCGCCACCGAGGAGTCGCAGGACATAGCGTCCCCGACCATCGCGCCGGACCTCTTCGGCCTGGTCGGCGCGGTAGATGCGGATGTCGGGCTGGCTGCTCTGGCATGCGCGCACCAGCGAGTCATCGATGCCGGTGGTGAGTAGCGCACGAAAGGGCAGCTTGGCGGCCCGCTCGACGGCTTCCGGCAAAGAATCCGGCGTCGGCACCGCTGCGGCCAGCGCTGCCCCGAAGTGATCGCCCAGACGGCGACGCACGAAGCCACACACCGACAGCGGATAGCCACCGACCAAGCCGCGGGCTTCCTGCACCTCGGCTTCGCTACCCGGCTGCTTCGCGAGCTCGTTCAGCAGGGCCTCGACCCGACCTCGCCACGTGGGACGACCGCTGCCCAGCGCCGCACCGGCAACCAGGACCACCCGGCCGGCTCGCAAGCGCTCAATGAGGATCTGTAGATAGTCGGAGCGGCCCTCCGCGCCCTCTCCTGCTGAGGTGTTGGCCGTCGAGACAGCCGGGGTTTGGTGGACTGCGACCGCGCCCCGGTTGGCTCGGTCTGTATCGGCATCACCGAGGTTCCCGGCCGAAGGGTCGCGCTGTGGAGCATGCTTTCTAGCCATCCCGCGCGGGTTATCACAGAACGATCCGGCCCAGCAACAGTTTTGGCGGGTCCGCGCCTCGTCCAGCACCCCCTGCTCGCCCCCCTGCTTCCCCTGCGAAGTCCGTCTGCAAAACGCATGACTGTGATAGGGTGCGCCGCGTGACTGGCCAGCCCAAACGGCAACTCGAAGTTGTGGTGTCTCCTTCTCTCCCTGCGACCTCCCTACGACCGCGCGTCGTGCTGAAGCGAGGCCGTGCGAACCCGGTCTGGCGGGGCCATCCCTGGGTCTATTCGGGTGCGGTAGAGCGAATTGATGGCCACGGTGCAGACGCAGAGCCCGGCGAGCTAGCCGACGTGCTGGATGCCGACGGGCGGCTGATTGGCTGCGGCTTTCTGAATGCACGTTCGCAGATTGCGGTGCGGATGCTGACCCGCGGATCACTAGAGAGCGCGCTGTCTCCCGCCACGCTCCCCGGCGGGTTGGAGGAGCGCAGCAGCGACGAGCTTGCGGCGATCCATGCCCCGCCATCGAGCGAACTGCCGAGCGCGTCAGACGACGTGTTGTCCACCCTGATCAGCGAGCGGCTGCGAGATGCGCTGCAGCGGCGCGTCCGCATCGGTCTGCCGAGTCGTGACACCAACGCCTTCCGCTTGGTCAACTCGGAAGG
>DAORCZ010000146.1:0-7413 GCA_035345735.1 Pseudomonadota bacterium
CATGTACAGGATGCGGCTCTTGCCGCTGCCGGAAAGCGTCACCTTGTTGCCGCCGTCGATCACCAACTTGGTGCCCTTGTCGTTAAAGACCTTGGCCGGCGAGGTCAGGAAGATCGTCGTTGGATCCGGGCCGCAGTTAAACGTGATGATGCCGCCGGCAGCGACGGCGGCGATGAAGGCCTCTGCCGTGCAGCTGCTGGGTGTACCGCTCCCGACGACGGTGGTAGGGGAAGACACATCCTCGGCCTGGGCCGCGGCCGGGATCGCGGCATGCCCGTCGGGGTAACCGGCCGGCGGGCCATCAAGCGGGTTGGTGTTGGGTGGAGTCGTATCCCCGCCCGATCCACAGGCAGAGAGTGCAGCACTCACGAGAAAAGCGAAGACGGCGGACGATGTGCGGGAACCCATCCCGCGATCATATCGCGCCCCCGGGCAGGTGTTGCCAGGCGCGCCCGCAGCGACGGCCAGACTCCGCCAGCTAGAACACGCCGGGCAACAAGCGGTAGCGCACCCGGCTCCGGTAGGCAGCGTAGCCAGGAAGCTGTGCGACCAGGCAGCGCTCCTCGGTGATGAGGCGAGCGATAAGCGCCACCAACACCGGCGCGACCGCCACCAGACCGTAGAACGAACCCAGCGCTGGCGGAGTCACCAGCATCAAGAGCAGCCCGCCGGCGTACATCGGATGACGCACGACCGCATAGGGGCCGGTGTCAATGACGCGGTGATTTTCCTCGACCGTAAGCGTCGCTGCGGCAAACGAGTTATGGCGGAAGACCAGAAAGAGAATGCCGAAGGCGATGAGGTGCCCGACCTCGGCCAGCAGGACCACCACCGTCGGCACACGTGACCAACCGCAGCGATGATCCAGGCCAGGCAGAGCCAGGCAAAAAAGGACACTTAGCTGGATGGCGGTGGCGATGATGCCCTGCCCCGGGCTGCGCTCCGCACCAGCCCCGAAGGCATTGCGGCGCCGGATCAGCTCCGGATCATGAATTGAAAAGTACGCGGTGACGCTCAGGCTGCCTGTAAAGAAGATCGCCAGGTACAGCCATGCCTGCCAGTAGTGGACGCTCCCGGCGGCACCAAACACCGCCAAGGCCAGCGCAGCCACGCTCAGAAACAGACGGCCCAGCGCCTGGGCAAAGATCGAACGAAGCATGATTTCGAGTCTCCTACAAAACTCCCCCGCCGGGGTTCGCAGTGCGTTGCGTCTTGCCGCCCCCAGGGCACGCGGCAGTGTCCGCGGGCCCCTCGATACCGCTTAGTCAGGCGCCTCTTCACTGAGGTTGCACACAACCAGCTTGAGGGTCTGCATCAGCTTTGCGCGATCGCGCTTGCTCACGCCGTGCAGTGCCTCGTCGGCCAGTGTGGGCAGGATGCGCTGCACCTTGTGCAGGGTGCTCCGGCCGCGAGCGGTGAGCGACACCAGGCGAGCCCGCGCATCCTCGGGATCTGGGCGGCGGACCAGGAAACGATCGCGCTCCATGCGAGTTAGCAGCGCCGCCAGGGTCGCCTGTTCGATGACCACATGCGGAAGCAGCGCTGCCTGCTGTAGTGGCCCCTGCTCTTCCAACACGGTGGCTACCCGCAGGTAGGCCATGCTGAACCGCAGGGTTCGCAGCCGCTCATCGAAGCGACGCAGCAAGAGCCGAGAGGCGTGGTTGATCCAAAAGGTCGGCGTGGCCGTGGGGTCCCAGGCTGTGTCTTGACCGATTTTCATCGCATGCGATATAAATCGGCGGGGTGGACTCGACAAGCGGAAAGTGCCGCCAGGGATCCACGCCAGGGAAGCGAGTCTGCAGATGATCACCATTCTTGGCGCTGGCCCAGGCGGGCTGGCTCTGGCCACCATTCTCCGGCGGCGCGGCATCGACTGCGTCGTCTTTGAAGCCGATGTCGCTGCCAACTCCCGTCATCAGGGCGGCATGCTCAACATCAACGAAGACACCGGGCTGCGCGCCATCGAGCTCGCCGGACTGCGCGATCCTTTCTTTGCCCGCGTCTTGGCCGGGGGCGACGGCGTGCGCCTACGCGACCGCGACGGCCGCCTTCTCCTCGACCAAAGCGGCGATGGCAGCCGCCCCGAGATCGCGCGCGGGAGCCTGCGACAGCTCTTCCTGGATGCCCTCGATCCTGGCTGCGTGCGCTGGAACATGCGCGTCAGCACGGTCGAGCGGGCCGGCGCCGGCTTTCGCCTCCACTTTGCGAACGGCGCCACCCACCAGGCCCAGCTGCTAATCGGTGCCGACGGCACGTGGTCGCGCGTTCGCCCGCTGCTCAGTGATGTTCAGCCGCGCTACACCGGCATCACCTTCATCGAGTACCGCTACCTGCACGCCGATCGGGCCTACCCCGAGCTGCTGGATCTGCTGGGGCCCGGGCTGTTCTTCGCGCTCGCGGATGAGCGCGGCATCGTCGGGCACCGCGAGCCCGATCACGAGCTCTGCCTCTACGCCGCCGCCAAGCTTCCCGAGGGCTGGGGCCAGACGGGCCTGACCCGGGCGCAGGTCATCGAGCAGTTTCCCGACTGGCATCCCGCGTATCACCGCGCGCTCGAACGGAGTGACGGCGAGCCGATCGTGCGCGCGCTCTACGCCCTGCCGGTCGGGCATCGTTGGGCGCGCCTCCCCGGGGTCACCCTGCTGGGCGATGCTGCACACGTCATGTCGCCGTTCGCTGGCGAGGGCGTGAACCTAGCCCTCGCCGATGCCGCAGATCTGGCGGAGGCCCTGCTCGCATCCCCCCAGGACCCCGAGGCTGCGCTGGCGATGTACGAGGCCCGCATGTTCCCGCGCGCCGCACAGGCGGCAGCGGCCTCGGGCCTTGGTCAGGACATCGCCTTCTCAGCCACCGGCGGAGCGCGCTTCCTCGCGATGTTCAGCGGTCAGGAGCCGTTCCCCGGCCCCTGACCGCAGCACGCGTCGCTACGGTTCCCCCTCCGCTTGCTCGATGGCCTGGGCAAAAGCGGAGAGTGCGCGCTGATAATCGCCCAGCGCATGGTAAATCCTTCCGGATTTATATAAAGCATAACCGGCGTATTTCGCATTCTGATTGCGCGCAATCCGCCTGTAGATCTTCAATGCACTCTGATAATCCTTCTGGGCGGAATACAGCTCGGCCATCGCCATCTTCCCCAGATCTACGTAAAACGACCGCGGATAGTCGGTCTGCAGACGTTCAAAAACAGCATCCAAATTATTCGTTTTTCTCAAATAAACCATAATAATGGCCATATTAGCCAGGGCGATATCCATAGCTGGATAGTCCTTATGGCGAGTCGAATAAAGCAGGGGTGCATACTGTCTCGCTGCGCCCATTAGCAAGTCATCTATGCGCTGATTGTATTCCCGCTGTTGCGTGGCCAGGGCCGCCGTCAGCGCCGACTTTCCCCGTCGCTGTGCAAGCCGAAGGCGCTCCTCCAGATCGCGCACTCGTTGCCCATCGCGCTGCGCATGCGCAAGGAACTGCTCCGCCAGCGCCGCACGAGACTCCGGACGCTCAAAGTCTTGGTTCGCCAGCCCGATATCGGCCAGTGGCATTGGACGATAGAAGCGCAAGCCGTCCGCGCCTATTTCGGAATCTATCGACACCAGATCAAGGAGGGTAAGTCCACGCCCCAGCTCAGTTGCGGCAGAGTTTTTCTCCGCCATACCCGACGCAGTCGTTCCCGGCCAGACCTCCGCCTCGGGCTTGCCGTATCGCCCAGAAGCCTCGGCGTTTCCGATTTCGCAGCCAATTGCCGCACAGAGCAATGAACAGATTAATTTATTGGCAATATTCCTCAAAATAAAATCGCTCAATTTTTACCTCTTACTTGGCAGTTCTCGTGCTTCCGGTCTTGGCCGCGCCTTCCCACCGAGCGTTCAAGTTGGGGCTGCGATGCGCCCCAGGGGCGGCTGCTTGGGGCCCTGCGGCCAGCCTGATACGCGGTCTGCCAGAAAACGGGATCCTTGCGATGATATCCCGGAATCGTGGCAGACGGAGGCGAAGACGCCTGCGTGGTACCCTGCCGCCCCAATGAGTCTTGTTTCGATGTTTCTGGAAACCGCGGCGCGGCGCACCTCCGAGGTGGCGCTGGTCTGGGGGGAAGAGCGGTGGACGTGGGGCCAAGTGCTCGATGCGGCGCGTCGCGTTGCGGGCGGTCTACGGGTTGGGCCCGGCGACCGCGTCGCGGTGTTTATGCCCAACGCACCGGAGACGATCTTCGTCCATCTGGGCGTTCAGCTCGCGGGGGCCTCGCGGGTACCGATCAATTCCGCCTATACGGCGCGCGAAGCGGCCCACCCGATCGAGTTCACGGGCGCCGCGTTGGTGGTCGCCGACGAAGCTCGGCTCAAGACCGCGGCCGAGGCGGCACCGACGGTGGCACGCGTCACACCGCGCAGCCTCCTGGCAAGTGCTCCATCCGGCCTGCGGTTGCCGGACGATAACCACCCCTCGATCTTTTGCTTTACGTCCGGCACCTCTGGGAAGCCCAAGGGAGTGCCGCTCACGCACGCCAATCTAGAGCACAACATCCGCAGCATCGTCGAGGTGTGGCAATGGACGGAGCGCGACACCCTCGTCCTTTGTCTCCCGCTCATGCATCTTCACGGGCTGGGCAACGGACTCAACGGCTGGATCGCCACCGGCTGCACTCTCGTCCTGCAAGAGAAGTTCGCGCCGGAGGCGGCGCTCGACGCCATGATGCGCAGCTCGGCGACGGTATTCTTCGGTGTTCCAGCCATGTATCACCGGATGCTCGAAGTGCCACGCCGCGCGCTGCCCGCGATGCGACTTTGGGTCAGCGGCTCCGCACCGCTCGACCGCAGCCTGGAGGATCGGTGGGAGCGCGAGCACGGCCTGCCCATCGTCAATCGCTACGGCATGACGGAGACGGTGATGATCACCGCGAATCCCGCCTCGGCACCCCGCAAGGGATCGGTCGGCAAGCCACTGCCCGGCATGGAGGTGCGCTTTCTCGACACCGGCGAGCTCGTGGTGCGCGGCCCAAGCGTCTTCTCCGGTTACTGGGGCGGCGAGGTCGACGCGGCAACGCATCACGAAAATGGCTTCTTCCGGACCGGAGACCTCGGCCGCGCGGACGAAGATGGCTACGTCTACATTACGGGTCGCGTAAAGGACATCATCATTTCCGGCGGTACGAATATCGCGCCCGTCGAGATCGAGGAGGTGCTCTTGCGGCATCCTGAGATCGCAGACGCGATGGCGGTAGCGATTCCGGATCCGGCGCTGGGTGAAGTGATCCGCGCCGTCGTCGTGCCGCGCGGACCGCTCACTCCGGAGTCCGTCTTGCAATGGTGCGCATCGCACCTCGCGAAGTACAAGCGGCCACGCGACGTGCGAATCGTAGAAGGGCCCTTGCCCCGCAATGCAATGCAGAAGCTCGATCGCCAGCGTGCAAAAGAGCTCTTCGGATCAACCTCCGCCTCGATTTGAGCGACCAGATCGCGGCGGGCAGGTGACCCCTTACTTGGTCTTGCCCTTGCTTCCCGTCTTGTCCGCTGGCTTGCGCGAGAGCTTATTCGCGATCTTGCCGGCGAGCTTTTTGATCGGCGCGGCGATGCGCCCCAGCACCGGCTTCTTCTTGCCCGGTGGCGACGCGCTCTTGGCGCCGGCCCGCGAGGTCGATTTGGGAGTCATTGCGACATAGGCGCGGTCGTCGCCTCCCAGGTTGAGAGTAACAAAGCGGTCTTTGTAGCCAGCGAGTCGCAGCGTGAGCTCCAGCGTGCCGACCTGCGGCTCGGCCTGGCGCTGCCACGGTGTCTTGCCCAGCGGCTGCTCATCGACGTTCTCGAAGATCTCGGCTCCCGGGGGGTCGGTCTCGACGCGAATCGTCACCGGCTTGCGCTCCGGCGCCGGGGCAGGTGGCGCGGCCGAAGGGACACTCACCGGCGCTGGCTTGGGTCGCGATGACATCCCCTGGGCCACAAAGAAACCTCCGATCAGGACCACCAGCCCCGCCGCCGCAAGATGCACCGGCGTCACCCGCCGCGCCGGCTGCGAGCTTGCCGCCTCGCCCAGACCCTGCCCAAACGTCGAGGCGTTGCCGAGCGCCGCCAGGGTCTCGGCGGTCATCGGCCCCGAGGGCTCAGCGCTCTCGCGACGGCGCGGCGGGGGCAGCGTCCCGGCCAGCGCCTCCAGCGCCTTCTGCACCTCGCGCATGCTCGGCCGCTCGTCCTTGGACTTGGCCAGCAAGCGCACCACCAGATCCGACAACGCGGGGGGGATCTGCGGCGAAAGCTCGACGGGCGGCGGCGGCGTCTTGAAAAGATGCTGACCAATCACCTGCCCCGTCCCCTCGCCCACAAACGGCGGCCGACCGGTCAGAAGTTCATACAGGATGCAGCCTAGGGCATAGACATCGGTCTTGTGATCGACCTGCCCTGCCCCACCGCACTGCTCGGGTGACATGTAAAGCGGCGTGCCGAAGATGGCCTGCGACTGCGTCTTCACCCGCGCCGCCTCCCGCACCTCCGACAGCTTGGCCAAGCCAAAGTCCAGCACCTTCAGCCGCTCGCCCGTCGCCATCGCCGGATCGGGTACCAGCATCGCATTCCCCGGTTTGAGATCGCGGTGAATGATTCCCTTTTTGTGGCACGCCGAAAGCGCGGATGCGAACTGGCTGCCGATGTGCACTGCATCTTCGGGAGCGAGCTTGCCGCCGCTGCTCTTGAGCCGACCCGCCAGGCTCTCGCCCGCCAGATACTCCATCACCAGATAGCCCGAGCCATCGGCGAGGTTGCCGTAGTCGGTGATCTGGACGAGTCCGGGATGCCCGATGAGGTTGGTGGAGCGGGCTTCGTTGATGAAGCGGTTGATGGCGTCGGGGCTGCGCTCGCTGTCGGGGTGCAGGATCTTGATGGCGACGCGACGCGAGATGACCTGATGCATGGCCTCGTAGACCGTGCCCATCCCGCCCTCGCCCAGCTTGCGAGCGATGCGGTATGGCCCGATCTCGGAGGGTAGGCTCCCCATCATTTTGACTATATCATCCTCGGCCCCACCTTCTTGCCGCCATGGTGTGGGCGCGCTGGGGGTACCATGGAGGGCACGCATGCGTTACTCCAGCCAGCCAGCCAACGAGATTCCGAAGTGGTCGCGCGCCATCCTGTGGTGCGCGTTGAGTTTTTCTCCCGCGCTCGCGCTGGGACAGTCGGCCCCCGGACCTGCCGGACCGCCGACCACGGTGGCGGGCGATGCGCAAGTCGAAGCGAGCTATCGCGATCAGCTGCTGCGCGCCCAAGAGCTTGCGCGCGCAGGGCGGCGCAGCGAAGCCCTGGCGTTGTTTCAAGCGGCCTATGTGCTCAAGCAGGAACCCGGACTGCTCTTAGAGATTGCGCGCCTGCAGCACGGACTGGGGCTGGGCGCCGAGGCCATCGAGCACTATCGTCGCTACCTCATCGCCGATCC
>DAORCZ010000146.1:7513-12379 GCA_035345735.1 Pseudomonadota bacterium
TGGGGCTGGGCGCCGAGGCCATCGAGCACTATCGTCGCTACCTCATCGCCGATCCAGCAGCGCCGGCGGCGTTCCGTGACGAAGCAGCCCAGGCCATCGCGCAGATCAGTGCCCTGCTCAGCGGTTCGCCTCCGGTCGTCCGCCCTCATGGCACCGCGCCGACAACCAACCTGTCTACTCCCCTGCCCCCCGGCAGCCCACCCCCAGCCGTCGGTCTGAACGAGCCGGTGGTCATGCGCCGCGGCCACCATAACGGCATGATCGCGGCAGGCTGGAGCTTGCTGTCGATCGGCTATGCCGCGGCCTTCGCGACCGGCCTCAGCATGGGACTCTTGTGGGGCGGCGATTGCTATTCGTCTGGGGCGTATGGCTGCAGCAATCCCAGCTCTGCCGCCGGTTGGACGCTGCTGATTCCCGTCGCCGGTCCCGTCATCAGCAGCATCGTCGCGCCGGCCACTAGCCGGCAGGCGGTCACGTACGGCCTGGTCTGGGATCTGCCCTGGCTGCTCACCGATCTGCCGATGCAGCTTGTCGGGCTGGGCCTGATCATCCAGGGCTATAAGACGCCGCAGCACTATCTCTCGCGCAAGCAGCTAAGCCAGATCATGGTGCGCCCCTACAGCAACCCAGGCGGCGCCGGCCTGGTCGCCAGCGGTCGCTTCTAACCGCGGCGGCAGCAAATAGGAATCAGAGCAAATAGGAATCAGGACCCAGCGATGAGCCATGCCAAATCCGGGCTCCGTCTGTTCTGTCCTATCCCTCGCATGAATCCTTCCTTTCCGCTGCGCCCGTGGTTCCTCTTGGGAATCTTCGGTCTGGCCGAGCCCTCTGTGGTCGCGGCCGAGCATGCCGAGCTAGTGGCCCAAGCCCAGCGGGCGCCGGCCCAGCTAAAGCGCCGGCCCGATGGCCTGGAAGAAGTCGAAGCCATCATGCACGGCGCATCCGTACCGGCCTGGCCAAGCGCGGTCGCCTTTCACCCCGACGGTACGCGCGTCGCCTTGCTCGACAGCGAAGGCAGCCTCGACCTGTGGCACTGGCAGGAGGATCGACACCTGCGTCGCCCCATCGAGCCCAGCTATCTCTATCAGGTCGCCTTTTCACGCGATGGCACGACGCTGATTGCCGCTGAGGGCGAATCGGGCCATCTGTACCTGTGGAACGCGCAGAACGGAGCCCTGCGAGCGCAGCGAGCTCGCATCGTACCCCAGTGGCCCGAATACCTGCCGCACTTCTGGCTACTAGACAATTCGATCGTGGTCGCCCCGCTAACCGACAGGAGCCCGCCTCCGCCAGCGCTGAGACAGCGGGGCGCGGAGGCGCCAATCACGGGAAACGCGCCAGCTATCCCCGCCCTGCTGATCGAGCAAAGGGACGGGGAACTTGTGCGTAGCTGGTCGCCGCCCTACCGGCCCTCCGCCATGCACTTCAACGCAGCGGGTCGCTTTGTCGCGCTGGAACCGCTGCCAGCCAAGGAGCCCTCATCCCCTGACCACCTGTACCACGGTAGCTGGGCATTCAGCCGCACTGGTCGGCTGGAGATCTTTGACTACGACTCTGGACACCGCCGAACCGTCCTACAGCGACCGCCGTCTGCGCCTTTTAGTTTTTCGTCCTCGATCGACGGCAAGCTGATCATTACGTGGAGTGAAACAAGAGGCGGCGGCGCCCGCTCCGAAGTCTGGGACAGCCAGACCGGAAAGCGGCTGGCCAGCCTAGCGGGAGAGCCCGCCACCCTCATGTGGTCGGGAATGTCGCCGCCGGAGTACCCCTTTCGTTCCGGAGAGGGCCGCTGGCTCCTTTTTTCCCAGCGCAACCGCCACGTACTCTTTGATGCGCAGAGTTACCAGACGACCCCACTTAGGAATGTCGGCGGAACGGCGGCCTTTGCCCCTGGGACTTCAGTGGTCATCGATGCGCCCTCGGCCTGCGTCCGCGCGCCGATTATGGTCTGGAACCTACCGGCCAGCGGTGCACCGCTTGGTCGCCCCGTCGCGCTGCAGGCCCCGACGAATCCTCCCTATCCCACCCCGCCTGAGTCTCTGCGCTGCAAACAGCGGCCGCCGGCACCCTCTGAACTGTTTTATATTTTTGACCATCGCCAGCATCCACCGCGGAGCGCAGCCCACGTCGGCGCCGGACTCGTGGCCGTCTGGCGCTTTGGTTATGGTTCCAGTGGCACGGGCGGCTATCACGCGTACGGGCCCGAGGGCGACAGCGAGATTCGCCTCTTCGATCTCGCCACCGGCGCCGTCTGGGCCACGCTCGGTCCGCACCAAGCGCCAGTGCGCTTCGTCGAATTCTCCGGCGACGGCCGCCTGGTGCTTACCGTCGATGCCGAAGCCAACATGAAGCTCTGGCGGGTGCAGCCTGCAAACCCCAGCCCTCCCCCCGCGACGCTCCTGCCCCCACCGCCTGAGATCGGCTGGCGACGGTACTAAGGCGCCGCTCATGACGGACTACGGCTTCGCGGGTGCACCCGCTCGACACGCGGCTAGGCCAGGTCGACCGCGCTCGTGTTGTTGAGCAGGTACGCAAGCTCTGCCGTGGCACATGCGTTGACGTCGCCGGCGTGCAAGGAATCTGCGATCTGGTGCAGCGACGTCGAAAGCTCCCCTGCGCTGGGCCGCTCGCTGGCGCGCTTGGCCAGGCAGCGCTGCAACAAGAGAGCGAGCGATTCTGGAGCCTGTGGAACGCGCGTGCGCACATCCGGCGGCGGCGTCGTCAGATGCGCCATGCACAGCCCAGCCACGCTGTCCGCCGCAAATGGCGGCAGCCCGGTGAGTGCATGAAACAGCGTGATACCGACGCTATAGATATCCGAAGCCACGGTGACACGCTGCGAGTCGCGAATCTGTTCCGGCGACATGTACTCGGGTGTGCCAATCAGCTGGCCGGCCAGGGTCATGTCGGAATCCAGCAGCTCGCCATGGTCCACGTCGATCGTCTTTGAGATGCCAAAGTCGAGGATCCGCACACCCGGATTCTGCTCGGAGAGCAGGATATTGCCCGGTTTGATGTCGCGGTGGACGATGCCTTTTTCATGGGCCGCAGCGAGCGCTTCAGCGACGGCCGCTAAGACACGGCAGGCCGGGCCAGCCGCAAGGGGACCGTGGGCCATCCGCCGCGCGAGTGCAGCACCACGCACGTACTCCATCAGCTGGTAGAGCTGCCCCTCACTGGTGACATCGATATGCAGGCTGCGCACGATGCCCGGATGGCTGGCCGTCGCGGCGAAGCGGACCTCGTTGACGAAGCGCTGCAGCTGCTCGGAGCCATACTGCACCTCGGGCAGCAGCAGCTTGACCGCCACCTGCTGACCGGTCAGCAGATCGTCGCCCAAAAAGACGCGTCCCATGCCACCGCGACCCAACAGGCGCACGATGCGCACGCGCTCGCCGATGACATCGCCAGGGCCGAACGACACGTGGCTCTGTCGCGCGAGCTGCGCCAGAGCCGTGGCCAGCTCACGCGAGCGCTCTTGCACGCGGATCTGCAGCTGCAGGTTCAGCGCTTCCACTTCGTTTGAGCGGCGCAGGATCTCGTGCACCTGCGCATCGACCCGGCGCTCCAAGTCTTGGTTAAGCGAAAGCAGGGCCTGCCGCGCTTCGTTTAGCTCGGCGGTGCGCTCTTGCAGGGCGCGGTTGGCGTGACCTAGCGCCTCGTTAGTCGCCGCCCAGAAGCGCTCTTGTCGCGCTTGTTCCTTGAGCATCCCCTTGAGCCGCCAGAACGCGCGCTGCAGCTCACTCCCTGTCAAACAGGCATCGGCGGGAAGCTTGTCCGCCTCGAAGAGCAGGCTGGCGCTGATCTCCCTCTTTTCGTTTTCGGACATGTGACTCAGCGCCACGTGACCAGGAAGCGGTTTTCATCCTTTGAGTTGTCGATATCGACATAGATCGCATCGCCCGCAAGCTGCAGTCCGCCGAGGAGGATTCCGCGCTCCATGGCGCGCTCAAAAGGAGTGGTGCTGTACACAATCGCCATTCCCGACTCGGGGTCGATGCTCTCCAGGGAGAAGCGACCAACCCCTTCAGCCGGGCCGCGCACGACGCTGGCATAGCCCCCAGAGCCGGTCTGGAAGTGCAGAAAATCGATGGCCTTCTTGACGATGCTGCGGCCGGGCCCGAACTCGTACCACAGGCGCATCATCTCCATGCCGATGCGCTCCAGGATCGGCTCGAACTGCGGGTATCGATCGGCAATCAGATCGAGCGCCGCAAGAAACGAATTGGCCGGCAGCCAGCTCTGCGGATCGACCACGCCGAGCAGCTTCTCCATCTCATCACCGATGATGGCGTTGAGATTGACGCAGGCCCGGCTGAACGACAGCAGAAAGAAGCCTGAGAGCTCGATGCCGTGCAGCCCCGCAGCGCGGGGTCCCCTGGTGCGAACTCCTGCCATATGACGCCCCCCACAACTCAGACAGACCAGCCCCATCATACCGCGCAGGAGGGGTCAGCGGAGCCGTGTCTGTCGAGCGGCTGCGATGTCAGCAGAGGTCAGACAGAGGCGCAGGCCAGAGCATCCGCAGAGGTGGCCCGCCGATCGGCTTGTATGGTGTCGTTGATCACGCTTGGCCCAGCCAGATACCCTTCCTATTGCGCAACCGCGTCGGCTATAGCGGACGCTTCGTGGGGCGGTTACCCGAGTGCCCGAAGCAAGACCTTCTAAGCTCCAAGGGCTGGAACGGCGTCTTTGCCATGTTTGCCTTGTAGCCCCAGATCTACTCGTCTGACCGAGGCAGCAGGTCCGAGCGGACCCTATTTTGGGGTCCCGAGCTGACCGCAGAGTACTTAGAAGGTGTTTACAAATGAATTCCCCGCTGAGCTCCAGAGGCTGGGGCCGCAGCGGATCTCCGTTTTTCGACGC